>DASYJZ010000477.1:0-15153 GCA_035995965.1 Longimicrobium sp.
GGACGCGCTCTTCGACGGCTGCTTCGCCAAGCCGATACAGCCCAGCCGCGTTCTGGCCGAGGTCCAGCGCCTGATCGGTCCGCCCGAAGGCTGACTCCGGGTGCCTCCGGCTCCTCTTCGCGAACAAAGGTGGCCGGAGCGCTCACTCCTGCACCGGGCAAGAATCCCGATGACCACCGATGCAGCACGCGCCCGGCTCCAGGAGCTCGAGGCCGCGTTCCAGGTGCTCGCGCGCACCAACGAGGGGCTCGCCGTCCTCCCGCAGCCTCCCCCCGGAGCCGCGACGCCGGTGGATTTCACCGTGCACCTCGTCGGGATGGGAACCCCCCAGGTCGAGCTCCGCATCCACACCCAGACGGCCAGCCTCACCGCGGTCTCCGGCGACGAGCACGCGAGCGCGGGCGATTGCACGATCCACGACCGCCTCGGCGTAGAGCTCGCCGACGGCTTCGCGTGGGACGCCTCGATCTGCGATTCGGCCGGGGAGCTCGCCGGCCTCCTCCTCAAGCACATGCGCCGCCGCCTCAAGACCGTGGGCGAGGTGACGCCGGAGCGGTGACGACCCCCCTCCCTGGCGCTTCGCGCCGGTCCCTCCCCCGAACTACAGGGGAGGGACATGGACTCGCTTCGCTCGTGGCTGTTAAGGTTGAGCTGCGATCCAGGCAGGCGTGCCGCCGCCGCGCCTCATCCCCTCGCGTGGCCGATGGTCGGGGCCACGCTGCAGCCGGCAGTCCGCGGAGGCGGACTTCGTGTGGTCGTTGCAGCGATTTCAATCGCCCTGCCTCCCCAGGCCGACACTTCCCTTCGCCCTTCCCATGCGCCTCCCTCGCGCCGCCACCGTCCTCGCGCTCCTCCTCCTCGCCGCCGCACGCCTCGCCGGCCAGCCGGGTGAACCGCTGCCGCGCGGGCGCGTGGTGGAGCGGGTGCGGGCGGACTCCATCCACAGCTACGCGCTGTACCTGCCGTCGGCGTGGACGGCGGAGCGGCGCTGGCCGGTGCTCGTGGCGCTGGACCCCGGCGGCCGCGCGCTGCTGCCGCTGGAGCGCTTCCGCGAGGCGGCGGAGCGGCGCGGCTGGGTGGTGATGAGCTCGTACGACGTCCGCAACGGCGACGCGGCGGTGATGGCCGCCAACGAGCTCGCGGTGGACGCCATGCTCGCCGATGCGCAGCGGCGCTTCTCCATGGACCCACGCCGCCTCTACTTCGCGGGGCTGTCGGGGATGGCGCGTTTCGCGTGGGGAGTGGCGGCCCAGCTCGACGGACAGGCGGCGGGGCTGATCGGCGCGGCGGCCGGCTTCCCGCGCGCGACGGGGCTCTGGATCGTCACGCTGCGGCAGGTGCACCCGTTCCCGTACTTCGGCACCACGGGCACCACCGACTTCAACCGCGAGGAGATGGAGGAGGTCGATTCCGCCCTCGACGCCACCTCCCTCCCCCACCGCCTCGCGCGCTTCGAGGGCGAGCACGAGTGGCCGCCCGCGGACGTCGCCGCGCAGGCGGTGGACTGGCTGGAGCTGCAGGCGATGCACGCCGGGACCCTTCCCATCCGCGCCGCCTTCGTCGACTCGCTCTACGCCGCGGGCGTCGCGCGTGCCCGGGCTTTGGAGGCCGCCCGCGCCCCGCTGGACGCCGAGCGCGAGTTCCGCGCGCTGGTCGGGGACTTCGCCGGCCTCCACGCCACGGCGGACGCCTCCGCGCGCGCCGCCGCGCTCGCCCGCGACCCCGCCGTCGGGCGGGCACGGGCGCGGCGTGCCGCTCTTGCCCGGCGCGTCCACGAGCATCGCCAGGCGATCGAACGCTTCACCGACGAGCTGCGGCGCTCGACCGAGGGCACGGTGCGCAGCGAGACGCGCATCGCGCTCCGGACCGAAACGCTGCTGGCGGAGGAACGGGACAGCCTGGCGGACCGCGAGCGATCGCAGGCGGCGTCGCGGATGCTGGCCACGCTCCTGGTGGTGGCGAGCGATGCGGGTGGGGACCTGATGCGAGAGCAGCGGTACGCCCAAGCCGCGACCGCGTTTCGCGTCGCGCGCGAGGTGCGGCCGACGAGCCCCGGCGTGTGCCGCGCCCTCGCCCGCGCGCTGGCGCAGACCGGAGGCGCGGACGAAGCCCTGGACGCGCTCGCCTGCGCCGTCGCCGGCGGCACGCTCACGCGCGCGGAACTGGAGTCCGACGCCCTGCTCGCGCCTCTCCGCCGCGATCCGCGCTTCGCCGGGACCATCGCGCGCGCTCGGTGACGGAATTCAGCTCGACTGAACATCCACCCTGCTGCCCCCACCTACCGGTTTGCCCTGGGCACTGCGGCGGCGCATTCCCCGGTCGCGTGCCCGAACCTTGCGGCCGCGGTGCAGCCGGCAGTCCGCGGAGGCGGACTTCGCGTGGTTGTTGCAGCGATTTCAATCGCCTGCCGCGTGGCTTCGACCTCGGGATGACGTCTTCTTGGGGGGATGATGGGTTGGAGGGTGGCAGCGACTCGGGCACGGAAGAGGGCCAGCGCATCGCGCGCGGGCCCTTCTTTCGTTCGAGGAAGCCCTGGCTGCTCCGGCCAACTTCCCCGTCCGCACGTCACCCCGGAGCAGCCAGAGCGACGGCGCGAATGTACCATCCCTCGGCCGTACGGGCCAGCCCGCCGCGGCCGGGCTTGTGCGTCCGCGCGGGGGGTGGCAGGATAGGGACCAACCGCCGTTCATCCCCCCGACACCCGCACCCCGGGACCGCCGTGGACCGTCGCTCGTTCTTCCGCCAGGGGGCGCAGGCCGCCCTCGCCGCCGGCATCCTCCAGCGGCTGGAGCGCGCCGAGCTGCTCGCGCAGCGGCTGGGGCCGCCGAGCGACTTCGCGCAGCTGCGCGACCGCTACTTCGTGCGGGTGGTGCAGCTCAACCCCGTCACCGCCACCTTCTTGGGCGGCGACGCCTACAGCCCGCAGCTGCGCGACGTGAACACGCGCCTGCGCGACTTCCGCCCGGCGTCCATCGAGCAGGAGCTGCAGTTCTACCGGCTGATCAAGTCCGCCGGCGACGCGATGGACACCGCCGGCCTCACCCCCGAGGAGCGCATCGACCGCGAGGTCCTGGGGGCGCAGCTCTCGTTCATCATCCACCAGCTCGGCGACCTGCGCTACTACCAGCGGTCGATCGACACCTACGTGCAGGAGCCCTTCCGCGGGGTCGACTGGCAGATCCAGCAGATGGCCGACGCGGGGCGCGGCCTGCTGGGGACGGCGGCGGAGTGGGAGATGGTGGCCCGGCGCGTGGGGACCATCCCCGCCTACCTCGACGTCGCCAAGGCCAACCTCCTGGCCGGCAAGGCGGCGGGGAACCTCCCCGACTGGCGGATGGTGGCGCGCGACGGCGTGGCCGGCAGCCGCGCGAACGCGGACTACTTCCGCACCACCCTTCCCGACCTCGCGCGCAGGCTGGTCGGCCGGCGCGCGTTTGGCACGCAGACGCTGCCGCGCGTGACGGGGGCGGCGGCGCGCGCCGCGGCGGGGTGGACTGCATTCGCCGCGTTCCTGGAGCAGACGTACGCGGGCGACCGCGTTGACCACTTCGCCGTGGGCACGGACGAGTACGAGTGGCGGCTGCGCAACAACCTGCGCGAGACGCGCTCGGCGGCGCAGCTCTTCGAGTACGGGCAGCGGCAGGTAGACGTCTACCAGGCCCGGATGTACGAGGTGGCCGAGGCCGCCGCGCGGCAGGCGGGGCTCACTCTGCCGTGGGGAACGCGCGACGAGAAGAACGCCGGCGTCCGCGCGGTGATGGAGTCGCTGGGTAAGGACTCGCCGCGCAGCGACGACGAGCTGCTGCAGTGGTACGTCGACACCGGACGGCGGGCGGTGGCGTATGGCCGCGAGCGCCAGCTCTTCGACATCCCCGCCGACTACCGGCTGGACGTGTATCCCACGCCGCCGGTGCTGCGCAGCACCATCGACGCCGCCTACTACGCCGCGCCGCCGTTCAAGCAGACCGGCGTGGGCCGCTTCTACCTGACGCCCACGGGGAACGACCCCGCCGCGCTGCGCGAGAACAACCGCTCGTCGGTGGCCGACACCGCCATCCACGAGGGCTTCCCCGGGCACGACTGGCACTACAAGTACATGACGCAGCACGCGGCGGAGATCTCCAACATCCGCTGGCTCACCCCGGGGGCGGTGGAAGACTCGTCGTCGATGTGGGAGGACTCCATGGCCGCCGAGGGGTGGGCGCTCTACGCCGAGGAGCTGATGAGCGAGGCCGCCCCCGGCAAGCCCTACGGCTTCTACAACGCCGGCGAGTACCTCTACGAGCTGCAGGGCCAGCTCCTGCGCTCCGTGCGCATCGTGGTGGACGTGGGGATGCACACCGGGCGCATGACCTTCGACCAGGCGGTGGACTACTTCACCGCCAACCACAGCTTCTACCCCAACGCCTGCGCCCGCGCCGCGAGCGACCCCACCGCGAAGGCGATCTGCGACGGCGCGCAGCGGGCGCTCTACCGCTACAGCAAGTGGCCCACGCAGGCCATCACCTACAACCTGGGGAAGACGGCGATCCAGGAGTTGCGCGACGCCTACCGGCAGGCAAAGGGCGCGTCGTACAGCGCCAAGGAATTCCACGAGCGGCTGATGCGGATGGGAACCATCCCCGCCCCGTACTTCCGCGAGCAGTTCCTGGCGTCCGCGCGGCACGCGTAGCGCAAACGGCCGGTCGAGTGATTCGAGGACGAGCGACGATGCCCGAGAAGAACCAGGACCTGCACGGGATGGTGCCCGACGCCGCGCCGGTCGCGCTGCTGCTGATCGACGTGATCAACGCGATGGACTTCCCGGACGGCGGCGAGCGGCTGGCGGAGAACGCGCTCCCGGCGGCGCGGCGCCTGGCGGAGCTGCGGCGCAGGGCGAAGGAGCTGGAGATCCCCGTCATCTACGCCAACGACAACTTCGGGAAGTGGCGCTCGGACTTCCGCGAGGTGGTGGAGCACGCGCTGGAAGACGTCCCGGGCCGGCCCATCGCCGAGCTGCTGAGGCCGGAGAAGGACGACTACTTCGTGCTGAAGCCCAAGCACTCTGCCTTCTACGCCACCACCCTCGACGTGCTGCTGAAGTACCTGGGCACGCGCCGCCTGGTGATGGCCGGCTTCAGCGGCGACGTGTGCGTGCTCTTCACCGCCGGCGACGCCTACATGCGCGACCTGCACGTGCACGTCCCCGCCGACTGCGTCGCCTCCGTTTCCGACGAGGAGAACCACCGCGCGCTCGCCTACATGCGCCGCGTCCTCGACGTGCGCACCGCCCCGTCCACCGTGATCGACTTGCGAAAGCTTCTCGAGGGGGAGGATCAGTAACGGCATCTCTCACAGGGGTCACAGGGGTCGCGGGGGACTGCCTCCGTGACCCCTGTGACCCCTGTGAGAGCCGCCGTTTGCTGATCGCAGGTCTTGCGAAACCGTCGCGGGACCGCGCTCTTGCTGCATCCTTCCTCCAATCCCCACCATCCCGACACACGAGGCGCCCCGATGCCGACCGGAGACTCCGGAGGGTTCCTGCCGCGCTGGACCGTGAAGACCGACGGACTGATCGCGCCCGACGAGCGCCTCCCGTGGGGACAGACCGTCGTGCTCGGCGTGCAGCACGTGTTCGCCATGTTCGGCGCGACCGTGCTGGTGCCCATCCTCATGGGCTTCGACCCCAACACCGCGATCTTCTTCTCCGGGATCGGCACGCTCCTCTTCTTCCTCGTCGTGGGCGGCCGCGTGCCCAGCTACCTGGGCTCGAGCTTCGCCTTCGTCGCCGTCGTGCTGACGGCCACGGGCTACAAGGGCCCGGGGCCGAACGCAAACATCGGCCTGGCGCTCGGCGGCATCATCGCGGCGGGGGCGGTCTACGCGCTGATCGCGCTGGTGGTGATGTTCGCCGGCTACGGCTGGATCGAGCGGCTGATGCCGCCGGTGGTGACGGGGAGCGTGGTGGCGGTGATCGGGCTGAACCTGGCGCCCGTCGCCATCCGCGACATCGGCGGGAGCCCGTCGCACACGGCGATCGGGCTGGCGACGGCACTGGCGGCGTGCCTGGTGGCCGTCTACGCGCCGGGGCTGCTGCGACGGCTGCCGATCCTGCTCGGCGGCGTGGCGGGGTACGTCGTCTACCTGGTCCTCGCCAACGGAATGGGGCTGGAGAAGGCGATCGACTTCTCCCCGGTGGGCCGCGCGGCGTGGATCGGGCTGCCGAACTTCTCCACCCCGGTGTTCCGCATGGACGTGATGACGCTCTTCGCGCCCGTGGCGGTGATCCTGGTCGCCGAGAACCTGGGCCACGTGAAGGCGGTGTCGGCGATGACCGGACGGAGCCTGGACCGGTGGCTCGGGCGCGCGTTCCTGGGCGACGCGCTGGCGTGCATGGTGGCGGGAAGCGGCGGCGGGACGGGCGTGACGACCTACGCCGAGAACATCGGGGTGATGGCGGTGACGCGGATCTACTCCACGCTGGTGTTCGTGGTGGCGTCGCTGGTGGCGATCGTGATGGGGTTCTCGCCCAAGTTCGGCGCGGTGATCGGCACCATCCCCGGGCCGGTGCTGGGCGGGCTGTCGGTGGTGCTCTTCGGGCTGATCGCGGCGACGGGCGGGCGGATCTGGGTGCAGAACCGGGTGGACTTCTCCGACAGCCGCAACCTGGTGACGGCGGCGGTCACGCTCACGCTGGGCGCGGGCAACCTGGTGCTGAAGATGGGGAGCTTCAGCATCGGCGGGATCGGCACGGCGACGTTCGGGGCGATCCTGCTCTACCAGATCCTCAGCTTCCGGCATCCCGAAGGCGACCCGGCGACGGCCGACGCTGCCGTCGCGGAGCCGACGCCACGCTAACTGCCGTTTCACACAGAGACGCAGAGGAACCGAGAGAACTGCTTTGACGTTCTCTCGGTTCCTCTGCGTCTCTGCGTGAAACGGCAGTTTGTCAGACGGCGGTGAGCCCAACAGCCGAGGCGAACACCCGATCGTCCCGGAAGGGCGCGATGCACAGCTTGAGATCGAGCGCGATGTTGCGGAAGCGGTCCGCGCTCTCCGGCGGGACCTCGACCTTCGAGAAGAGGATCGCCGCGTAGAGGTCGCCGGTGAGGTGGATGCCGCCGCAGCCGATCACCGACTTGATCCCATACTTCCGCACGAACTCGTCCTGCGCGGGGATCGCGGAGCTTCCCAGGGCGTGGGGGACGAAGAAGACGTTGTAGGTCTTCCCCCCCAGCTCGCCCACCACGTCCGCGCGCGGCTCCACCACCTGCTCGATGTCGAGGCCGAGCTGCCGCACGAGCTGCGCGATCATCGGCGCCTGCTCCACGAACTCCACGCTCGGGAGGGGGATGGCGCGGTGGCCGCGAGAGAGGTGGCGCGAGTTCCAGGCGGCCTCCTCGCCGGCGGTGGCCATAAGCACCAGGCACTTCATCGCGTCCCACGGCTTCCGCCCGCCCATCGCCGCCGTGGCGAAGCCCTGCAGCTCCCGTTCGAGCTCCCCGAACGAGTGCGTCTTGTAGAAGCGCACCAGCGCGCACTCCCGCTCGCCCGTCTTCGGGTCGCGGAAGCCGTCGTGGAAGTAGCGGACGATGGACCCGGCCGCGTCCTCCATGCTGCCGCACTCCCTCGTCTCGCGGCGCAGGTCCAGCCCGCAGCGCAGCATCTCGGCGAGGTCGAAGTCCGTCAGCGAAAAGCTCATCCCCCGTATCCCCCGCGTGGCCGACGTCGCGCGGTCCGTCGAATCGTGCAGCGCGCCCGCGTTCGCATTTTCGCCTTGCACACTTCGGACCCCACGGATTCAGCGGACGAGGTAGCCGCCCACCCGCCACTCGCCATCCTCGTCGCGCATCGCGACCACCGTCTCGACGGCCTCCTTCTTCCGCTCCAGCCCGGCGGCGTATTCCATGACCACGTACTCCCCGCCTACCGCGGCAGCTCCCAGAACTCCACCCGGTCGCGGACGGGCTGGGGGATGGCGATGCGGTTGCGGCGGGTGTCGACGCCGATGTCGGCCGGTTGCCAGAGGTTGCGGATGATGCGCTCGTCGCGCCCGCCGGCCAGCACGTGGATGCTGGAGTCGTTCCACGCCGACACCAGCAGCCGCCCGTCGGCCAGCGGCTCCACGCCGTCGAACTTCCCCTTCCCCTGCGCCAGCGGGGTGAGCGTGCCGCGCGGGTCGCCGGGGGTGAGGCGGTAGACGAGGCTGTGGAAGGGGTCGAACGAGACCACCACCAGGCCCTTCCCCTTCGGCTCGGGGATGATCCCGTTCGGCCGCCCCAGCGCCGCCCCCGCCGCGACGACGGAGATCGCGTGGTTGGGCCCGACGGCGAAGACGCGGTCGCCGCCGGGGTGCAGCACGCCGGCCTCCGTCATGCGGATCCCGGTGTCGGTCACGTACAGCAGCCCGTCGTGGCCGACGGTCACGTCGTTCAGCAGCACCGCGCGCTGCGGCCGAAAGTCGACGGTCGCCAGCGGCGCGCCGGTGTGCCGGTCGAAGCCGCGCAGCACGTCGATGTCGGCCACCCACAGCGTGTCGCCGTGGATCGCCATCCCCTTGGGCGCGTCGAGGGTGACGCCGTTCTTGCCGCTCTCGACGAACATCGCGGCCGGCCCCAGCGCCCCGGCGGGGATGCGGATGATGTATCCCGCGCCGTCCTTCGCCGAGCCGTAGCCGAGCATGTTGCTGATGAACCACACGTCCTGCTCGGCGTCGTACTTCACCCCCTCGGGCCCGTAGAACCCGTCCAGCGCCTTGATGAAGCGCGCCTGCGGCGGCCCCTCGCCACGCGGCGCCGGTGCGTCGTGCCGCGGGGCGCAGGCGACGGCGAGCAGGCAGGCGGCGGCCAGGACGCGGATCGGCGTGCGCATCATCCCTCGACCTCTCGCGCGGTGTTGCGGAGCGGCGCCTTCAGCGCGCCGCGCGACCGCGATCCGCGAGAGCCGTGCCGAGCGTGTGCTTCTCCGTCTCAGCGCGCGATCCACCCCTGCCAGAGCGCCACGGTGTAGGCGGCGGCCGAGGCGAACGCCAGCGCGAGCAGGCCCCACCAGCGCGGCGTGAGCACCCGGAACCCCTGCAGCCCCTCCAGGCCATCTCCGCGCGCCAGCCGCTCCTCGCGGTAGCCGCCGAACGCCGCGAGGCCGAGCCCCAGCACGACGAACGCGGGTCCGAGGAAAGACGCGCGCAGCGAGAACTCCGCGTCGCGCAGTGTCTGGTGCCACGCCAGCCAGGTCAGCCACCCGCCCAGCGCGGCGATGAAGAGCCCAACGATGCCCTGCGCCAGGCGCGAGCGCGGGCGGTATCCCGCGGAAGGAGATGTGTCGGTCATCGGGATTCGGATTGGATGAGAAGGAGTCGGCGGACCGGCTGCTCCGAGCCGTCAGGAGTGACGAGATTCGCCCCCGTCGTCCACAGGTCGGCAGGTGATGAGTTATCGAAAATTTCTGAGGAGGCACCCATATCCGCGAAGTGCCTGGGAGGATGAGAAACACGATTCCTGATCGAATCAGTTAACGGGCTCAGGGCCTCACCGAAGGCAGCGACCCACGATAAGGGGTGTGACGCCTGGATCATCACAGCCGCAAGCTCGTCAACTGCGTCATCAGGATCGAGCACTCCAAAGCTCCGGCGCGCGGCGCTGGGGGGACCTCTCCCAGAAAATTTCGATAACTCAGCGCGAGCGCCGCCGTCCCTGGCCGGCCGGACGGACTGTCGATGCTGACGCTCCCTAGCCCTAGCGAAGTCTGTCGACGGGCGGAAGCGTGAGACCGGGAATCTCCGTGATCGCGCTGGCGTCGAGCGCGGCGACGGACGGGCGGCCGAGGAGGGCGAGGGTGCGCTGCAGCTCGCCGCGGAGCATCGCGAGCACCTGCTCCACGCCGGCCTGGCCGCCGACCGCGAGGCCCCAGAGGCAGGGGCGGCCGATCAGCACCGCGCGCGCGCCGAGCGCCAGCGCCTTCACCACGTCGGTGCCGCGGCGGATCCCGCCATCCATCAGCACGGGAACGCGTCCCGCGACGGCATCGGCGACGCGCGGAAGGGCGAGCAGGGTGGGCTCGGCGCAGTCGAGCTGGCGGCCGCCGTGGTTGGAGACGATCACCGCATCCGCCCCGTGCTCCACCGCCAGCGCCGCATCCTCCGGCGTCACGATCCCCTTGAGGACGATAGGGAGGCGGGTGATGGAGCGGAGCCATTCGACCGCACCCCAGGTGAGCGTGGGATCGAACTCGCGGCCGATGAAGGCGTCGAGGCCCGAGCCCGCGGCGTCGGGGAAGACCGCCTGCCGCAGCCCGGAGAAGTTCGCCATCTGCAGCTCCGGCGGCAGGCGGAAGCCGGTGCGCGTGTCCCGCTCGCGGTTCCCCTGCACCGGCACGGTGACGGTGAGGCAGATGGCCGTGCACCCCGCCGCCTCGGCGCGCTCCACCAGCGCGCGGGTGATCTCGCGCTGGCGGAAGACGTAGAGCTGGAACCAGAGCGGCCCCGGCGCCGCCGCGGCGGTGTCTTCGATCGACGTGTTGGAGAGGGTGCTCGCCACCATCAGCGTGCCGGCGGCGCGCGCGGCGCGGGCGCTGGCCTGCTCGCCGTCGGGGTGCGCGAGGCGCTGGAACGCCGTGGGCGCGAGCAGCACCGGCATCGATAGCCGCTCGCCGAGGAGCTCGACGGAGAGGTCGACCTCGCCCACGTCCACCAGCACGCGCGGGCGGAGGTAGAAGCGGCCGAACGCGGCGCGGTTGGCGCGCAGCGTGGTCTCGTCTTCCGCGCCGCCGGCGTAGTAGTTGTAGGCCGCCTCGGAGAGCACGGCGCGCGCCGCTGGCTCCAGCTCGTCACAGTTTGAAGGCGCGGCGTTCGGGAGACTCATCGAATCCTGAGATTACGTTTAAGGCATCGCGCGAACCCCCACCGACGTCATCCTGAGGCCGGCCACGCTGCAACATCGTCCGCGCGGAAACCTGGCAGGCCGAAGGATCTATAGCCGCGCCAACACGCGAGCCCGTGAGACGCACCGACGCTTTCGCCACGGTGTGGTGTCGTCGCCTGATTATCTCACCTGAGGAACGGAAGGACCAGATGCGCGGAGCGCTTCGGAGGCTTGGTCCCGAGCGTCGGCTATAGATCCTTCGGCCTGCCGGCTATCGCGCTAGCGACGGGTCCTGCATCGCCGGCCTCAGGATGACGTCTTCATGGTGGGGTGTCGAGACGGGGTGATGCAGCCCAACATGGCCGGCGTCGTTGGTGTCCGCGCAGGCGGACTGCGTGCCGTTGTAGCCGCGAGTTCACTCGCATATTCCCACGTCCTGACCTCGGAACCCACGATGCAAGACGCCCCCGTCCGCGGATCGCGAACGGGGGCGTCTTCAAGCGTGCCTGGCGCTCAGGACTGCAGCGCCGGGCGGCCGCGTCCGCCGCGGCGGCGGCGGCTGTTGGAGCCGCCACCCTCGCCGGGACGGCGGCCATCGGACGGGCCGCTGTGGCGCGGCGCCGGCGACGACTCGCCGAAGCGGCGCTCGCCGGGACGCGACGTCGCCTGCTGCCGCGCGGGCGAGCCCCCGCGGCGCGAATCCTCGGCGGTGACGCGCTGCGCCTTGGCGTCGGCCTTGGCCTTCGCCCGCTCGCGGTCGGCCGCCTTGCGCGCGCGGATCTCCTTGATGCGCTCGCCGATCGGCACCTCGAAGCGCTCCGCCGGGCGCGCGCTGTAGTCGAAGCCCGGGATCGTCACCCGCTTGATGGCCCGGCCCACGGCGCGCTCGATCTGCCGCAGGTCGCTCTCCTCCTCCGGCGACACCAGCGTATACGCCTCGCCGACCGCGTCGGCGCGGGCGGTGCGGCCCACCCGGTGGATGTAGTCCTCCGGCTGGTGCGGCACGTCGAAGTTCACCACGTGCTCCAGCGCCTCCACGTCGATGCCGCGGGCCACGATGTCGGTGGCCACCAGCACCCGGTACTTCCCGCTCTTGAAGCCGGCCAGCGCGTCCGTGCGGGCGCTCTGGCTGCGGTTGCCGTGGATGCGCGCTACCGGCATGCCCGCGCTCTCCAGGATCTCGAAGAGGCGGTTGGAGCGGTGCTTGGTGCGGCAGAACACGATCGCCTGGCTCACATCGCCGCGGCGCAGCAGCTCCATCAGCAGCGCCGGCTTCATGTCCTCCCTCACCGGGTAGAGCGCCTGGGTGATGCCGGTCGCCGGCATGGACTTGCGCTCGATGTTGATGGCCGCCGGCGAGCGCAGCATCTCCTGCGAGAGCTTCACGATCGGCGCGGGCATGGTGGCGCTGAAGAACAGCGTCTGCCGGTTGGCCGGCAGCTGGCGCAGCACGCGGCGGATGTCCGGCAGGAAGCCCATGTCGAGCATCCGGTCGGCCTCGTCGAGCACCAGCACCTCGATCTGGTCGAGCTTCGCGTACGGGTACTGGAGATGGTCCAGCAGCCGGCCGGGGGTGGCCTCGATCACGTCCACGCCGCGGCGGAAGGCCTGCTCCTGGGGCCCCATCCCCACGCCGCCGAAGATCGCGGCGCCGCGGACGTTGGTGTGCTTGGCCAGCAGGGTGAAGTGCTCGTGGATCTGCGCCGCCAGCTCGCGCGTGGGCGAGAGGATGAGCGCGCGCGTGGTGCCGCGCGGCTTGGCGATCAGTCGGTTCAGGATGGGGAGGAGGAACGCAGCCGTCTTGCCGCTCCCCGTCATGGCGCACGCAAGCAGGTCGCGCCCTTCCAGCGCGGGCGGGATCGCCTGCTCCTGGATCGGCGTGGGCTTGGTGAACTCGAGGTCGCGGACGGCGCGGAGGAGGTCGGGATGTACTGCCAGGTTGTCGAAAGACATGGGATTCCCATGGACCACGGTAAATCCACCCCATCGTGGGGGCAAATGCCGCATTCCGTGGTATCGAATAAAAGAAGAAGGCGGGCTCGCGGCTGAGTCCGCCATCTGATTGGTATCCCGTATACACCGGTGCGGCGAAAAAGATCGCTTCGGCGAAACAGCGGGGGATTGGGGCTCGTGGAAAGCGCGGGACGCGAAGATTCGCGAGGATATGCGAGTGAACTCGCGGCTACAACGGCACGCAGTCCGCCTTCGCGGACACCAACGGCAACGACGCCCACGACGATGTCATCCTGAGCGTCGCCGCGGCGACTCGACCGAGTCCGCGCCAGGGCTCGGCGGCGACCGAAGGACCTGTAGCCGCGGCAACGACACGCACGGCGATTCACCCGGGAGACCTGCCGTCAGCGCTTGTCCGACAGCCCGCCGGGGGTGCGGAGCCGCTTCAGCGCGGTCTCGGCGTGCAGGGCGCCCTGCGTGCCGGGGTGCAGCCGGCGCATCCGCTCCAGCTCCTCGGCCGCGCGCGCGGGCTCGTCCAGCGGACCCAGGTAGAGGTCGATCAGCCGCGTGGTCGCCTGGTAGTCGTGCGCCTTCGCGGCGCCCGGCGTCTCGCGGGCGCGGAGGAAGAGCCGCTCCGCCTTCGCGGCGTCGCGGCCGTCGCGCGCGTACACGTCGGCCAGGAAGAGGCACAGCGCCGCGTCGTCGGGATGGTTGGCGAGGCGCACCTCCAGCGCGGAGACCGCCTCGTCCACCCGGCCGCGCGCGACCAGCGACTTCTCGTACGACCAGTCCTCCGGCGACGGGCTGCCGCCGCCGCTCGGCGCGATGAAGCTGGTCAGCCCCCGCGCGGACCCGCCCGCCAGCGCCAGCGCGACGCTCGCCGAGACCACCAGCGTCACCACGAATGCCACCGCGCCCGCCAGCACCGCCCACCCCGCGCCCCACGCGGTCGTCCAGCTCACCGTCAGCCCGCCGACGAGGGCGGAAGCGGGGAGCGTCCATCCGAGCGCGCGCATGACCGCCGGATCGCTCAGATCCAGGCGCGCGGCGATGTCGAGGCGGATGCGCGGCCTCACCGGCGGACCGTCTTCGCCAGGTACGCGCGGATGCGGTCGTGCGTCTCGGGCGCGCTCCAGAGCGCCAGCGCCCGCTCGTCGTACGCGGGGTCCCGCGTCATCCGCTCGGCGGCCTCGCCGCGCAGCCGCTGCTTGGTGAGGCGGAAGACCTCGCCCGGGAGCGCGGCGAGCTGGGCGGCCATCTCGCGCGCCCGGTCCACCAGCGCTTCGGGGGATACGACCTCGTCCACCAAGCCGTGGGCGAGCGCCTCGTGCGGCGCGAAGGCGCGGCCGGTGTAGACGAGCTGCTGCACCAGGTCGGGGCGCACGGCCCAGCGGACCACCTCCAGCGGCGCCGCGGGGAACGGCACGCCCACCAGCAGCTCGGGAACGCCGATGCGGCCGCTCCCCTCCGCCATCAGCCGGAAGTCTCCGCACATCACCATCAGCCCGCCGCCGGCGATCGCGTGGCCATTGGCGGCGACCACCATCGGCGCGGGGAAGGTGAAGAGCCTGCGGATCAGGTCCGTGAGCAGGGGGAAGAAGCGGCGCACGTATTCCTCGCCCCCGTCGGTGAGCCGCAAGAGGTCCACCCCGGCGGAGAAGATGGAGCCGGTGCCGGTGAGGACGACCGCGCGCGCCGCAGCCGCGGCATCGAGCTCGGCGGAGAGGGCCGCCAGCAGCTCCACGTCCATCGCGCTCGCCTTCCCGTGCGCCAGGCGCAGGGTGAGGATGCCGTCGGTAAGGTCCCGCTCGATCATGACGGCTCGGGGCGGATGAGGGAGACGCGGATCTTCGCGTCGGCCACGGTGAGCACCAGGGTGTCGCCGGGGCGGAGCTGGGCCAGCGGCGCGGCGTCGATGAACTCGCACATCGTCTCGATGCCCACCTGCAGGTCCGCGCGGAAGCCGTGGGCGTAAGCCACCCGCTCGCCGGGGCGCTGCTGCGCGTTGCTGCGGAGATAGACGCCGCGGTCGTTCATCAGCCAGAGCCCCGGCGCGGCGCCGGTGCCGGGGTGGTCGATGTCGTCCTTCCACTCCGCGTCGGGCGAGGCGAGGTCCACGCCGGAGGCCACGTAGCGCTGCGCCTCCGTCATCACCCGCATCTTCGCCCCCTGCGACTCCTCCACCAGCGCGATCACCTCGGCGCCGTCGAACTCGAAGCGTCCTTCCATCCCGCACCTCCCCGATCGCTGGCCATTCCACCCACACCCCGGGATTATACCCCCCGAGGCTCACAAACAGAAATCTCACGCAGAGCCGCGGAGCCGCAGAGAAAGACACGGCGTCTCCTCTGCGGCTCCGCGG
>DASYJZ010000478.1:0-8747 GCA_035995965.1 Longimicrobium sp.
CTGACGATGTGCGGCGACGGGCCGCCGCGCGCGGAGTGGGAGGCGCTGGCGCGGTCGCTGGGCGTGGCGGCGGAGTGGACCGGCTGGGTGGACGCGGCCGACCGGGTGCGCCTCATCCGCTCCGCGTCGCTGCTGGCGGTGCCGAGCGTCTGGCCCGAGCCGTTCGGCCTGGTGGGGCTGGAGGCCGGCTCGCAGGGCGTCCCCGCGGTCGCCTTCGACGTGGGCGGCATTGGCGAGTGGCTGGCGGACGGCGACAATGGCCGCCTGGTCCCCGGCGACCCCCCGCGCGCCGAGGCGCTGGCGGAGGCCATCGCCTGGGCGGCCACGCACCCGGACGCCCTCGCCGCCATGCGCCCCCGCGCCCGCGCCGCCGCCGCCCGCATGTCCGTCGCCGCCCACGTGGAGCGGCTGGAGCAGGTGCTCGCCGCCGCGGCTCGATCGATCGGTCAGAACGAAAGCGAGAAGATGTCGTCCTGAGCCTCAGGATGACGTACCTGGGGTTCGGCGAATCAGAAAAAGTCTCAACCGTCGGTGTCTCCCGCTCGCGAACTGTCGAGGACGATGCCAGCGACCGCCGCATCCGCCCCGATCCACTACCTCACCGCAGGCCAGACGGCCGCGCGCATCCGCGACGGGTCGCTCACGGCGGAGGAGGCGGTCCGCGCCTACCTGGCGCGGACCGCGGCGCTGAATCCCCGCTTCAGGATCGTCGTCGACCTGCACGCGGACGAGGCGCTGGCGCGGGCGCGCGAGTCGGACGCGGCAACGGCGCGCGGCGAGAGCCTGGGTCCGCTGCACGGCGTCCCCATCACCGTCAAGGACGTGTACGACGTGGCGGGGATGCGCATCACCTTCGGGTGGCCGCTCGCCCGCAACAACGTCCCCAGGGAGGATGCGTTCGCCGTCGCCCGGCTGCGTGGCGCGGGCGCCATCGTGCTCGGCATCACCAACGCGCCGCTGGGCTCGTACGACTGGCAGTGCTCCAACCCGCTGCACGGCCGCACCCGCAACCCGTGGGACCCCGCGCGCACCCCGGGCGGGAGCAGCGGCGGGAGCAGCGGCGGGAGCGCGGCCGGCCTCTGTGCGCTGGAGCTGGGAAGCGACGCCGCCGGGTCCATCCGCGTCCCCGCGCACTTCTGCGGCGTGCTGGGGATGCGGCCGACCGAGGGGCGCGTCTCGGGCCGCGGCCACGGCCGCTACCCCGGCCTCCCCTGCTCCCTGCGCCATATCGCCACCTTCGGCCCCATCGCCCGCTCCGTCGACGACCTGGAGATGGCGATGCGGCTGCTGGTCGCGCCCGACGCATCGTTCCCCGACGCGCCGCCGGTGCCCTTCGAGCCGCGCCCGGAGCCCGCGCCCCAGACACTGCGCATCGCGTGGACCGACACCTTCGGCGGCTACCCCGTCTCGGCCGAGACGGCGGCGGCGGTGCGCGGCGTGGCGGCGAAGCTGGCGGCCGCCGGCGCGCAGGTCCGCCGCGCCGCGCCCGATGCCATCGGCGGAGACGAGGCGCTGGTGACCTGGGGTGAGATCAACGGCTTCGAGACCGCCGTGGCGCTCCCCGCGGTCGCGCGCGCGCCGGCGGGCTGGGGCGTGGCGCTGCGCTTCGGCGGCGGCGCGTTCTCGCGCGGGCTCGGCCGCGGACTGGCGTCGCACCCGAAGCGCTACTTCCGCGCGCTCGACCGCCGCGACCGCCTCTGCGGCGAGATGGACGCGTTCCTCGCCGGCTGCGACGCCTGGATCTGTCCCGTCGCCGCCGTCCCCGCCATCACCCACCGCCGCACCGGCGCCTCGGTCGACGTAGACGGAAAGCGCGTTTCGTACTCGATGGCGCTCGGCGCCTGGGCGTCGATGGTGGCGATGCTCGGCCTCCCCGCCGCCGTCCTCCCGGTCGGCCGCTCGGCCGAGGGCCTCCCCATCGGCATCCAGGTCGTCGGCCGGCGCTGGGACGACGCGGGGGTCCTGGCGGTCGCGCGGGTAGTCGAGCGCCTGACCGGGGGATTCGCCGCGCCGCCGGTGCTAGAGGCGTAATCTGAGTTTCCCTTCCGCAAAGGGAGTGTGTTCGTCGATCTCTAGGAACCGCGCTCAGCGTCCGAGGTTAGTCAAAATCAACGTCTCCAGTATCGATGTCAGACTCCGGCTGGCCAAACCCAAGAAAATGATAGACGTTTTGGCCGGAGTCTTCCCCCTGCCGAGGAGAGAACGTTCGGACGAGGTCGGCACCGGCCAGAGCACTAATTGCGCGAGGGATGTCGTTTTGGGCGATTCCGGTGCGGATGCGAATCGTCGGGTAGGATACTGACGCATAGGTCGCGTTCCTCTCACATCGCTCCAGCAAATAGAGGTACATCTTCAGCGCCGCCAAGCTCACACGCGAGCGCGATGGGAATGCTGTGAGCGTCTTACGCTGCAGGATGTACTGGGACGGCAGGCGGACCCACTGGCCGGGTTCAGTTGTGAAGTCGATCACTTGATACACGTTTCCGGCGCGAGAGTGATGCGTTTTGATCCAGGGCTCCAGGAATTCGAGTGCGGGAGTAATCATAGCACGAGCTACATCGGCTACATTCTCCAGTTGCGAGAAGCTGATCTGTGCACAACCGAATCCCGGCCCTTTGTTGTCAGACCGCACCTCGCTAAGGATGGCGATGTAGAGCTTCAGCGCCGTCACCGACGTCCCAACATTCCCAGCGTGGACCGTGGTGAGATCGCCGTTTCTGATCCATCGTGCCGGCATACGCACGAAGCCGTAATGCCGCGCTACCACCGTCCCCTCCGAGAGAGCGCCTTGAACGCGACGGCGAGCGCGGTGAGTGCGATCACCACTAGTCCTAGTTGGATGAGGAAATCGTGACCGGCTGGGGGGAGGCTTGCCAGACTGTCGGCGGCGGCGGCGACTGTTGTCGGATTCATTGCGGGATCTCCGCTATCGAGTGGACAGGTCAAACGACTCGAAGCGAAAATTAGCGGGCCCTCTGGACTGTATCTAGGACACATATTCTGCCCGCCCACTGTCTCCGTGGTAGAGAACGTTGCGAACAAAAGGCTTAGCTTCCATCTACAAGAGTGCACGCAAAGTTCACTATGGTGGTTTTCATGAACTAGTCGCCCGCCAAGATCGTTGGTCCGGGAGCCGTGGACACCCCGGCTCTCGTCGCGCGCGGCCACGTTCCGGCAACACCGCGGGTGGGCGTCCGCGCAGGCGGACATCGTGTGGTCGGTGCAGCGAATTCATTCGCCCCGCTGGTACGTTTCGCGCGGGAGGCGTATGTTCCCGTGAATCCCGAACATCGACCCGCGCCCCAGCCAGGCTGCATCGCGACGTGTCCGCCACCCAGATCCGAATGACCGCGGCGTTCGAGCGGCGCGGCGAGGTGCTGCACTGCGAGGGCGTCGCGCTCCCCGAGTTGGTGGCGCGCTGGGCCACGCCGCTGTACGTCTACAGCAAAGCCGCCATCGTCGAGCGCTACCGCGAGCTGGACGAGGCGCTCACCGGCGTGGACCACCTGATCGCCTACAGCGTGAAGGCGAACCCCAACCTGGCGCTGCTGCGCACGCTGGCCGAGATGGGCGCTGGCGCCGACGTGGTCTCGGGCGGCGAGCTGCGGCGCGCGCGGATGGCGGGGATCCCGGGCGGGCGCATCGTGTTCAGCGGGGTGGGGAAGACCATCAACGAGCTGGCGCTGGGGCTGAACGAGGACATCTACGCCTTCAACGTGGAGAGCGAGGGCGAGCTCTGCGCGCTGAGCGACCTGGCCTGCACGATGGGGAAGCAGGCGCCGATCGCCATCCGCATCAACCCCGACATCGACACCCCCACTCCGCACCACTACACGCGCACCGGCCATGCCGCCACCAAGTTCGGCATCGCCGCCGCGCGCGCGCGCGACCTGTACTCCATCGCCGCCAAGCTGCCGGGGATCCGCGTGCGCGGCATCGACGTGCACATCGGCTCGCAGATCATGGACGTGGAGCCCTTCGGCCGGGCGCTCGAGGCGGTGCTGGAGCTGGCGCACGACCTGAGGCAGGAAGACATCCCGCTGGAGTTCCTGGACCTGGGCGGCGGGCTGGGGATCGCCTACCAGGGCGAGGAGCCGGTGGCCGCGCAGGCGCTGGCCGACCTCGTGGTCGCGCAGGTGGCGGAGCTGGGGCTCAAGCTGGTGGTGGAGCCCGGGCGCTTCATCGTGGGCGAGGCGGGGGTGTTGCTGACGCGGGTGATCTACGTGAAGGAAGGCGGGGGCAAGCGCTTCGTGATCACCGACGCGGGGATGAACGACCTGATCCGCCCCAGCCACTACGACGGCTGGCACCGCGTGGAGCCGGTGGAGACGCACGACCGCCCGCGCGGGATGGTGGACATCGTGGGCCCGATCTGCGAGACGGGCGACTTCCTGGCGCTGGACCGCGACATCGAGATCCCGCGCCCCGGCGAGCTGCTGGCGATCCACACCGTGGGCGCCTACGGCTTCTCGATGTCCAGCCAGTACAACCAGCGCCCCCGCCCCGCCGAGGTCCTGGTTGACGGCGACACCGCGACGCTGGTCCGCCGCCGCGAGACCTTCGACGACCTCGTCCAGGCCGAGGTCGGGTTGTAATCACCAGTCAGAGAAGACCTGGTCCCCACTCTTGCACCGGTCGCCACCGGGATGCATTTTCGCGCTCGCGGGCGAAACTCTTCTACCACTCCAGTTCGGCGCACGCGGAGGCGACCAGGACAGCGTGAATGGCTCCAGCGGGGACGGCACCGACCGGTTGCTGTTTCGCGTAGTGCACATCGACAATCTCCCCACGCTCCTGCGAAGGGGTGGGCTGCACGCGCCGAACTCGACACCGGCGGATGGATTGCAGTACCACACCATCCACAACACGAACGTGCAGGCGAGCCGGAGCGGCAGCAGCGTTCCGTGCGGCCCCGGCGGCACCATCCACGATTACATACCCTTCTATTTTGGCCCGCTGTCGGTGATGCTGCTCAACCTGCACACCGGGCGGGTAGAGGGGTACAACGAAGGGCAAAGCCCGATCCTATATCTGGTCAGCTCGATCGCCCGGGTGATCGCTGCGAACCGGCCGTGGGTCTTTTCGGACGGCCATGGCCTGGCAGCGCTGAGCAGTTGGTACGACTGCGCGGATGACCTGGATCAGGTCGACTGGGATCTCGTCGGTCAGCGCTACTGGGCCGACAAGCCGGAGGACAACGACCGAAAGCGGCGGAAGCAGGCCGAGTTCCTGGTCTGGCAGCACCTTCCCTGGTCGGCCATCGCCGGGATCGGAGTACTGGACGACACCGCGAAGGCGAAGGTGGAATCCACCCTCGCGGAGTTTCCGACGGCAGCCGCCACGCAGGTGCTCGTGAAGCGAGACTGGTACTACTACTGAGGAGCGGCGCGACGTGATTCGCATTGCACGCGGTAATCTGCTCGAAGCGCCCGTCGAGGCCATGGTCAACACGGTGAACTGTGTCGGCTTCATGGGCAAAGGCATCGCGCTGCAGTTCAAACAAGCCTTCCCGGCGAACTTCCGGGCCTATGAGGCGGCATGCAAGGCCGACGCAGTGGTTCCGGGCCGAATGCTGGTCTACGATCACGGCATGCTGATCCAGCCGCGGTACATCATCAACTTTCCCACGAAGCGTCACTGGCGAGGGAAGTCGCGGATGGACGACATCGAGGCGGGACTGACCGCTCTGCTGGAGGAGGTTCGCGACCGGGGGATCCGAAGCATCGCGATCCCGCCGCTCGGCTGCGGCCTGGGCGGCCTCGATTGGGACGAGGTGCGCCCTCGCATCGAGGCTGCGTTCGCCTCGCTCCCCGGGGTGGACGTGCTGCTCTACGCCCCCACGGGAGCGCCGGCGGCCAAAACGATGCCGGTACGCACCGAGCGCCCCCGCATGACGGCGGCCCGCGCGCTTTTCATCAAGCTGATGGAGACGTATGCGGCGCTGGACTACAGCCGCACGCTGCTGGAAGTGCAGAAGCTCGCGTACTTCCTCCAGGTAGCCGGGGAGCCGCTGCGGCTCCGTTACGAAGCGGGCACCTACGGGCCGTATGCGCACAACCTGAACAAGGTCATGGAACGGCTGGAGGGTCACTACATCCGCGGCTATGGGGACAGCCAGCGCCCGGATGCGGAGCTCGAGCTCCTCCCGGGTGCGGTCGAAGCCGCCGACGCGTGCCTCGACCAGGACTCGGAATCACGGCATCGCTTGGCTCGAGTGACGGCACTGATCGAGGGCTTCGAGACGCCATACGGGATGGAACTGCTGGCGACGGTTCACTGGGTGGGAGCCACGGGGGGCCGGGACGGCTCCCCGCCCGCGGGCGACCTGGACCAGGCAGTGGAGATGGTGCACGCGTGGAACCCGCGAAAGCAGCAGATTTTCAAGCCTGAGCACGTCCGGAAGGCTTGGGACCGCCTGGCCGGGCTCCACTGGCTGGGAGGATGCGTGCAGGGACCCGCGAGTCACGGCACGCGCTTGGGGTAGTCACCCAGAGAGTTGGTGCAACGCCTCGAACCAATGGAGGAGCCCTTCGGTGATCCCGAACGTGGCGCGGCATTTGTAGCAGGCAACACCGAGTGCAACCCACCTTGCACGCGTCCGCCCCTTCGGCGGGCGCGGTTTTCCATTCTCCGGGGACGAAAACGATGAGGACCTTCTCGCGGGCGCCGCTGCTCGCGCTGGCCGCCGCGCTGTCGCTGTCGGGCGCGGCCGTGGCCCAGTCGCACGGGAGCGTGGCCGACACCTCGCTCTTCGCGCCGCTGGCGCTGTGGCCCAGCCCCAACGAGTACCGCACGGGCTCGGGCGCGCCGGGCGCGCGCTACTGGCAGAACCACGCCGACTACACCATCCGCGCCACCCTCGACACCGCGGCCAAGACCGTCCGCGGCGAGATGCGGCTGCGCTACACCAACCACTCGCCCGACAGCTTGCGCTTCATCTGGGTGCAGACGGAGCAGAACGCCTTCAAGAGCGGCTCGCTCAACTCCTACTACTTCCCCGCCGGCTCGCGCTTCGGGGCGCGCGGCTTCGAGGGTGGCGACGTGATCGAGAAGTTCGACCAGGTCGCCGGCACGCGCTCCACCCCGCTGCGCCTGCGCGGCGAGGGGACGGTGACCAAGGTGGACCTGGCGCAGCCGCTGGGACCGGGGCAGACCGCCACCTTCGACGTGGCCTGGCACTTCGCCGTCCCCGAGCACGGCGCCGACCGCATGGGGCGCGACGGCGCGCTCTACGAGATCGCGCAGTGGTACCCGCGCGTGAACGTGTACGACGACGTGCACGGCTGGAACACCGAGCCCTACCTGGGGCAGGGCGAGTTCTACCTGGAGTACGGCGACTTCGACCTGTACGTCACCGTCCCCGCCGGCTACATCGTGGCCGCCACCGGGATGCTGCAGAACCCGGCCGAGGTGCTGACCCCCGCGCAGATCTCGCGCCTCGCGCAGGCGAAGACCAGCGCCACGCCGGTGCACGTGGTGACGCTCGCCGAGCTGCGGAGCGGCGCCGCGCGGCCGCGGCGCACGGGCACGCAGACCTGGCACTTCCACGCCGACAGCGTGCGCGACGCGGTGTGGGCGGCGTCGCCCGACTTCCTCTGGGACGCGAGCGGGTGGAGCGGGATCCTGGCGATGGCGTTCTACCGCCCCACCGCCGTGGACCCTTGGGCCGACGCGGCCGACCAGGCGCGGATGTCGATCATGGAGTACTCGGACCGCTGGTTCAAATACCCGTGGCCGCAGATCAGCGCCATCGAGGGTCCCATCAGCGGGATGGAGTACCCGATGGTGGCGATGGAAGCCCATAGCGACGACGTGTACGACCTCTACAACGTGGTGACGCACGAGATCGGGCACATGTGGTTCCCGATGATCGTGGGGAGCAACGAGCGCACCAACTTCTGGCAGGACGAGGGCTTCAACACCTTCATCAACACCTTCTCCGAGGGGCGCCGCTACCCGCAGAAGGGCGACCAGATGGCGCGCGCCCTGGCCGAGCGGCAGCAGATCGAGCAGCTCATGGCGCGTGGGCTGGACCTCACCATCCTGGTGCCCGCCGACCGCATCCCGGGGCAGCTCCTGGGGGTGGCGCAGTACACCAAGCCGTCGGTGGGGCTGCAGCTGCTGCGGCAGGAGATCCTGGGCCCCGAGGCGTTCGACGACGCCTTCCGCGCCTACGTGAGCCGCTGGGCCTTCCGCCACCCCACCCCGGCGGACTTCTTCCGGACGATGGAAGACGTGGGCGGGCGGCGGCTGGACTGGTTCTGGCGCGAGTGGTTCCTGGAGAACGCGCGCTTCGACCAGGCGATCGACAGCGTGGCGCCGTCGATGAACGGGACCACGCAGCACGTGGACGTGGCCTACGGCAACCGCGAGCGCGGGGTGCTCCCCATCCGGGCGCGCTTCACCTTCTCCGACGGGAGCACGCAGGAGTTCCACTACCCGGCCGAGGTGTGGGCGATCAACCAGCGGCGCTACGTCCGCACCTACGACTTCGCCGGGAAGCGGGTGACGCGCATCGAGCTCGACCCCGACCGGCGCCTGATCGACGTGAACCGCGCCAACAACGTGTGGCCCGCCGCGCGCTAGGCTGCGGGGAATGGACGACGAGAGGGTCCCGCGGCGGTGCGGGGCCCTCCCGTTGTCTCCGTCTCGCCTCTGCGCGGGACCGCGGCCGCGACGCCCTCTCCCGAGGCGGCGACATGGTCGGCCTACCTCAAAGTTTTCATGGCGGAATACGGGAGAATCAC
>DASYJZ010000479.1:0-1671 GCA_035995965.1 Longimicrobium sp.
ACCGCGGCGGTGGGGTCGTCGCGCAGCATGCGGCGCAGCACCCCCTCGGCCGCGCGCGCGATGCGGACGACTGCGGCCGCGCCGCCCTTGCCGGTGCGCAGGGCGATCACGTCGCCCTCCACACCCCGCAGCGGCTTGAGCGTGTTCTCGGGATCGTGCGTCATGGCGGCGCTCCCAGGCATGAAACAGGCCGTCCGGCGCCCGCGCCCCCTGGCGCGGACCGGACGGCCCCGGTCGTTCCCCTGCGGCGCAGCCGCCCCGCCGCCGCCCCGCTCAGGCCTCGATGTGCAGGAGGCCGAGACGCGCGCCCGCGCGCACGAACGCCTCGGCGCTGTCGGTGGGCACCACCCCGCCGGTGCGCTCGCGGATCTGCCGCGCCGCGCGGCGCATGAACACGCTCACCTGCAGCGTGGGGTCGGCGTGGTCGCGCATCCCCGCCACGATCTCGTCCCAGGTGCCCTCGAAGAGCGTGCCCTCGGCGGTGCGCACGCGGTGCGCCTGCACCTCGGTATCGCGCGCCTCGCGCCCGTCGGTGGCGGGGTTCAGCATGCGCATGATGAAGTCGATCTGCGCCGAGAGCTCCAGCGGCTGCCCGCCCTCCTCCTCGCCCCCCTCGAAGGCGGCCTCGACCTCGGCCAGCAGGTGGTCGATCGGATCCGGCTCGGCCTCCAACTCGCCGATGCGCTCGCGCCAGGGGGCCAGGACCGGGTCGTCCTCTTTCACCTGGTCCACGGCGCACTTGAGCTCCACGAAGCGCCAGAGCGAGAGCGTGTCCCAGTGCTCGCCGGGGGGCACCTTCTCCAGCTCGCGCAGCGCCGCCGGCAGGTCGCCGCGGTCGTGCAGCAGGTGGCTCAGGTAGATGCGGGCCTCGTGCAGCTCGGCGTCCACCCTGAGCGAGCGGCGCAGCTCCCGGCGCGCGCCCACGTCGTCGCCCAGCGCGTGCAGGGTGTAGCCGCGCGCGGCGGCCACCTCGGCCGAGTCGGGGTGCCCGTGCGCCAGCGCGGTGAAGCGGGTGCGCGCGTCGGCGAAGAGCCCCTCGCGGTAGAGGGCACGCCCCATGGTGAGCCCCAACTCCAGATCGCCGTGCAGCCCCATGGCGTCGACGGTGCTGAAGCACTTCAGCGCCTCGTCCACCCGCCCGAACTTGAGCAGCGTCTCGCCCAGCCCCACCCAGGCGTCCTCGTACTCGGGGTCCAGGTCCAGCGCGGTCTCGAACGACACGCGGGCCCAGGCGTACTCCTCGCGGGCGATGCGCACGTACCCCAGCCCCACGTGCAGGAGCGCGGAGTCGGGGTGGTGGCGCAGCCCGTCGCGCAGGAGGTCCAGGGCGTCGTCGTACTCACCGGACTCGTAGAGCCGGTGGGCCTGCTCGTCGAACTCTTCCGCGCTGAGAAATGACGTTGCCATCGTTCCTACCGGGGGGTGGCGACCCCACGCGGAGGGCGCGGGGAGCTGCGGGCGGGACGACCGGTCAGGGGGGAGGCGGGCGCCCGGTCAAATATATACATGGCCGCACCCCGCAACCACCCCCGCCGGCCCGCACGCCGGCCTTGCGAGGGGGACGGCGGATACGCAGGTTTATGAAGTCTCGGTCAACTGCTACCACCCGGGGGAGACGACATGCTGGACTGGCTGCGCCGCCGCCGCCTGAGTGCCGAATCCAAGCGGAAG
>DASYJZ010000480.1:0-6991 GCA_035995965.1 Longimicrobium sp.
CGCGCCCGAGTTCGAGCGCTGGGTGGACGGCGAGCGCGACCGGCTGGCGCGCGCCTACGCCGGCGCGCTCGAGGCGCTGGCCGCGGCGGCCGAGGCCGAGGGGAGCGCGCTCCGTGCCGTGGAGTGGTGGCGGCGGCTGACGGCGCACGACCCGTTCAGCTCGCGCGCCGCCCTGCGGCTGGTGCGCGCGCTCGACGCCGCGGGCGAGCGCCCCGCCGCCCTGCGCTTCGCCGACACGCACGCCGCCCTGCTGCGCGAGGAGCTGGGGGTGGAGCCCGACCCCGAGCTGGCGGCCCACGTGGAGGTCCTCCGCGCCGATCCGCCCCGCACGCCTTCCCCGCCCGCGGCGGTCCCGGCGGCGGACGCCCGTCCCGCCCCGCCGCCCGCGCGCGTGGAAGCGGACGCGGAGCCGGCCGCCACGGCGCCGGCGGAGCTTCCGCCGCGCGAAGGCGGTGATGTCGGCGGAAGCCCCGCTGCCGGGACCTCACGCGCGGAGACGGGGACGCGGCGCCGGCCGGCGCGGGCGTTCGTCGGGGTGACGGGGGTGGCGCTGGGGCTGGCGCTCTCCGCGCTGATGGCGGGGACCCGGTCTCCGCCGACGCGGGGCGCGGCGGGGTACGACCCGCGCAGCATCGCCGTGCTGTACTTCGACGACGACACGCCGGACCACGCGCTCGACTATCTGGCCGGCGGCCTCACCGAGATGCTCATCCACGAGCTCGGGCAGGTGCGGGCGCTGCACGTGACCTCGCGCAACGGGGTGAAGCCGTACCGCGACGGGCGCGTGCCGCTGGACTCGCTGGCCGCGCGGCTGCGGGTGGGAACGGTGGTGGAGGGGAGCGTGCAGCGCTCGCGCGACACGGTGTGGGTGACGGTGCAGCTCATCGACGCCGCCACCCAGATGCAGCTGGAGAGCCGCATGCTGGCCGGCCGCCTGGACGACGTGGTGGCGCTGGAGCGCGCGCTGGCCGAGGAGGTGTCGGGGTTCCTGCGCCGGCGCCTGGGCCAGGAGGTGCGGCTGCGGCAGGCGCGCGCCGAGACGAACAGCGCCGCCGCGTACGCGCTGGTGCTGCGCGCCCGGCAGCTGCGCGACGACGCCGCCCGCCTGGCGGAGCGGCGCGAGCCGCTGGACCGGGGCTCCGCCGCGCGCCTGCTGGACCGCGCCGACTCGCTCCTGGGCCGGGCGGCCGCGGCGGACCCGGGGTGGACGCGCCCGCTGGTGGAGCGCGGCTGGGTGGCGAGCGAGCTCGCGCGCCTGGCCGAGGGCGAGCGGCGCGCCGCGCTTTTGGCCCGGGCGGGCGAGCTGGCCGGCCGCGCGCTCGAGCGCGAGCCGGGGAGCGCCGCCGCGCTGGAGCTGCGCGGGCGCACGCGCTGGGTGGTGGCCGCGACGCCGGGCGACACGGCCGGACAGGGGCTCCGGCTGGACGGCGCGGAGCGCGACCTGCGCGCCGCCGTGGAGGCCGAGCCGTCGCGGGCCAGCGCGTGGAGCACCCTTTCTGTGCTGCTGCGCTTCCGCGGCCGGTTCGCCGAGAGCGACCAGGCCGCCCGCCGCGCCCTGGCCGAAGACGCGTGGCTGGCCGAGGCCGACGACATCCTCGACCGCCTCTACCACGGCGCCGCCCTGCTGGCCGACTACCGCGAGGCCGCCGCGCTGTGCGAGCGGGGGCGGCTGCAGTTCCCGCTCGACTGGCGCTTCCGCGAGTGCGGGCTGGCGCTGCTGCGCGACGACGCCACCCGCCCGGCCGACCCCGCGCTGGCCTGGCGGCTGCTGGGCGAGCTGGAGCGGCTGGACCCGCCCGCGCGCGCCGAGGCGGCGGGGCGCGCGTACAGCCCGCTCTTCCGCCGCGCCCTGGTGGCAGCCGTCCTGGCCCGGGCGGGCCAGCGGGACAGCGCCCGCTCCGTGCTGGCCCGCGTGCGCGCCCAGGTGGGAGACGACCGCGACCTGCGCCTCTCGCTGGCCTACGACGAGGCGTACGTGCGCCTCCTCCTGGGCGAGCGCGACGCCGCCCGGCGCCTGCTGGACTCGCTGGTGGCGGCCCGCCCCGCGCTGGCGGGCTTCATCGGGCGCGACCCGCTCTTCCGCGGCCTCTTCACCCCGCGCCCCGCCGCTTCCGGTACTCCTCCACCGCGATGACGCGGTGCGTGCCCGCGGCGCGGTCGAAGGCGAGGACGGCGAAGCGGTCGTGCCGCGCGGGTTCCGCCGGCGCGGGCGGGTCGTCCAGCTCGATGTATTCCGACCGGGGGATGTGCACCAGCCCGTACGCCGCGGTCGTGTCCGGCTCCAGCGTCTCCGCCCCGCCGGCGCCGGCGGCGTCCGCGGCGACGCCGTTGTAGCTGTTCAGCAGCGCCGTCACCGCGTCTCCCGCTTCGCTCCCGTACACCGAGGCGTAGTAGGGCACCACGAACTTCTCCACCGCCGACTCCCCCCAGAACACCGCGTCGGCCGTGCGCACCACGTCCCCCTCGTCGTCTTCCAGCTTCAGGTTCAGCAGGTTGAGCTCGGGGGCGCCCTCTGCCCGGATGGTGGCGGCGACCACCCGGGGCCGGTCGGCCACCTTCGGCGTGCGGCAGGGGATGACGACCGCGTCGGGACGGGGGCCGGGGTCCTTCGGCGACACGGTGTACCGCAGCCCCCCGTCCTCGCCCTGGGTGAGGACGAGCCAGTACGGGTGGTCGCTCCGGTACCCGCTGACCGCCTCGGCGATCTTGCGGAGCTCCCTGGAGTCCAGCACGGGCTGCGTGTTTGCCATGGTGTTTCTCTCCTGGAAGGAAGTGTGCGTGGGTCCCGCCGGCGGACGCGGGGATAAGGATGGCGGTGCGGGTTCAAGCCCCTTTCAAGCAGGGGGATGATCGGCTCGAACGGAAATCTCACAGGGGTCACAGGGGACACGGAGGACGCCCGTGGCAGTCCTCCGCGTCCCCCTGTGACCCCTGTGAGAGCCCATTCACTACCGGGATCGACGCATCCACGGTCGAATGGGGAAACCGGTACGGATCTACAGCGCCTCGAGCGGCGTGGCGCGGTACATCGAGCTGACGGCGCCGCTCACGCGGAGGTGCCACACGACGGCGCCGCCCCGGGTCACCTCGTAGACTTCGAGCGGGCCGGTGGCCCCCGCCGGGTTGTTGCGCGTGGTGCCGAACGCGACGACGGTGTTGCCGTTGGACAGCCTGCGGGCGCTGCTGATGATGCGCGCCCAGTTGTCCACCGGCGGCCGCCATTGCCACACCTTCGTAGCGGTGCCGCCGTGCAGCTCGTACTCCGCCGCCCGTGAATAGCGGTCGGCGAGACGCTCGTAGCCGTTGTCGAACATCAGCACGTGGCCGGGGCTGACCTCCTTTACGGCGTGCTGGCCGCTGAACGGGTCGTCGACCGCCACGTCCCCGCGGACGCCGCCGAGCCGCCACTCGATCCCCTTCAGGTCGGGCGAGAGCGAGATCACCTGGTTCAGGTAGTGGAAGCTCACCAGCACGTTGCCGCGCGGGCCGTACGAGAGGGCATTGGCGTGCAGCCAATCCTCCCGGAGCGAGCGGGCTCCCCAGTCGTACCGCGGATCCAGCTGCGTGAAGCTGCTCCACCGCTTCGTGGTGACGGCCGTTTCGGGATCCCACTCCCACAGCGCCTCCCCCTTGAGCAGCGCGCCGTCCCACGGCTGCCAGTCGTCGGCGAGGAAGAGGAGCGTGTTGCGCGGCGTCACCGTCACGTCGTGGTGAATGTGGCGCCCGGGCGGTGCCTCCTGCGCGAGCACGTGCACCACCCGGCCCGCGCGGCTCACCTCCACCAGCCCCCGGTCGCCGTCCAGGAACACGAAGTCGCCGTTGAGGCGGCGCGTGTGGCCGGACGCGGTGCCGAGCGTGCGGAAGAACCACACCGGGCGGCCTGCCCCGTCCACGGCCACGAAGCCGCTGAAGCCGCCGGTCTGGCGAAGCTCGAGCATCGTGTACGGCGCCGTGGGCGTGCCCTCGGCGCTGAACGAGACGGCGGCGAGATCGGGCGGCAGGTCGGCGAGCGGCGCCAGCGGCGTATCCGACCCGTCAGAGCACGCCACTGCCGCGAGCGCCACGATCACCGCGACGCGCAGGTCACCGCGCATGAGTTCTCTTTCGGATGAAGGTCATCACCTGGAAGCGGACGCGCCGAAGCTAATCCCGTCCGGGCGGCGAGGCCACCGCCCGCCTTACCCGGGGCTCAGCGCCTGCACCCGCTCCGACTCCTCGCCGAGCCACTCGGGGTGCGTGGCGGTGGAATCGAAGATCGAGCTGGTCTTGAAGGGCTCGAACTCGCCGCGGGACGCAGCCGGGGCGGTCTTCGCCAGCAGCGCGTCCACCTCGGCGCGGCTCAGCGGGCGGAATCCGGTCGCCGCATCCACGGCCTGGTCCAGGATCTCGACACTGTCGCAGCCGGTGATGACGACCGAGGTCGGAAGATTCAGCGCGTAGCGCAGGCACTCGACGGGGGTGACGATGCCGGACTTGAGGATGACGCCGTTCCCCATGCTCTTCATCCCCAGCACCCCGATGTTCTCCCGCACCAGCTCGGGAAGGACGCGCTTCTCGAAGCTGCGGTAGTGCGCGTCCATCACGTTCAGCGGCATCTGCACCGTGTCGAAGCGGAAGCCGTTCTCGCGCGCCACCTCGAGCATGTGCAGGTGGATCTGCGGGTCCTTGTGCCCGGTGAAGCCGACGTAGCGGAGCTTCCCCGCCCGCCGCGCGTCCTCCAGCGCGAGGTGTGCGCCGTCGGGGTCGAAGATGCGATGGGGATCGTCGAAGCGGATGACCTCGTGGTGCTGCACCAGGTCGACGTGGTCGGTCCTGAGCCGCTTCAGCGACTGGTCGAGCTGGCGTGCCGCCTCCGTGCGGGAGCGGCCGTCGATCTTGGTCATCAGGAAGACCCTGTCGCGGCGCCCGTCCGCGAGCCCCTTTCCCATCCGCTCTTCGCTGGCGCCGTCGTTGTAGTCCCAGGAGTTGTCCATGAAGCTGACCCCACGCTCGATCGCGCGGTGGATGATGCGCAGCGCGAGCTTCTCGTCGACCGACTTCATGCCGAGGTGATGCCCCCCCAACCCGATGGCGGACACGCGCTCGCCGGTGCTGCCCAGCGTCCGGTACGGCATGGACGTGCTCTCTTCGCTCCCCGCCATCGTCGCCCCCCCGGTGGATGGATTGCTCGCGCCCACCCGCGGCCCCGCTGCCAGATCCGGTCCAACGGAAGTCTCACCAATTCGCAGTATCGCTGAGCATCCGCTCGAACCCCGGAGACGTCATCCCGAGCGGTGCCGCTGCGCTCAACCAGACACGGCACCGACCGTTGGCGGCACCCGAGGGCGCCTTCGGGACGAAGTCCTTTTGCACAATCGATCTCAGAAACTGGGCTCCGTTCAGCCCGAGTCGCGCTCCAGCGCGGCGCGGTCCCAGCCGCCGAGGTCCGCCGCCGCCGCGTAGGTGCTCTGGAGGAAGTCGAGGAGCACCGCGTCGGGGTCGGGGGCGGTGCGCACGGCGTTGTAGGGGAGCACCCACTCGTGCAGCAGCGGGTGGTAGGACGCGGCCGCGGGGCGCACGACCGCCTCGGGGCAGCCGGGCGGCTCGGGGTACGCGTAGGCGTAGAACGACGGCTCCGCCACTGGGCCGCCGCCCGGCCACCACCCCGCGCTGATGCACTCGTGCGAATAGGCCTCGACCGCCACGTCGTCGGGGAGGTTGGGGACGCCGCCAGGGTGGCGCGGCGCGGGGCGCCCGGAGAAGCGGGTGCAGGCCATGTCGAACCCGCCCCACCAGAAGTGCACCGGGCTGCACTTCCCGATGAACTGACCTCGGAACCGCTTCATCACGCGGTCGATCTGCACCATCACCCGCCAGCAGCGCTGCGCCGCGTCGGGGTCGTAGGCGGCGTGCACGCGGTCGTCGGGGAAGGGGATCGTGTCGTCCATCTCCGACGGGTGCGGCCAGATGTGGACGTCCAGGTCCAGCGAGCCGAGCAGCGCGAGGTAGTCGCGATAGAAGTCCGCCACCGGCCGCGCTTCCAGCGCGAGCGTGCGTGTCTCGCCGCCGCTGGTGCGCACCGCCAGCAGGTGGTCCACGAAGTCGAAGGCGACCTCGAAGGTACGCCGCCCGTAGGGAATGGGCGACGAGGTCAGCCCGCGCGGGGTGACGTAAAGCGCGACGTGCCACCAGTGGTTTTCCATCGGCGAGAGCGCGAGGCGCGTCTTGCCGACCATCTGCGTCCACAGGTGCACGGTGTCGTACGTCGGCTGCCACCCTTCCAGCGGCAGAGCGGGCCATGCGGCGGCGGGGCTCTCGGCGGGTGCCGCGCGGTCGGCCGTGGTCATGGCTGCACCGGCTGCGGCGCCGGCTCCAGGAAGGCCTCGTCGACGAAGCACCAGCCCCAGTCTTCTCCGGGCTCGAAGCTGCGGATCACCGGGTGGTGCGACTGGTGGAAGTGCTTGGTCGCGTGCTTCGACGGCGAGTCGTCGCAGCAGCCGACGTGGCCGCAGGTCAGGCAGAGGCGCAGGTGCACCCACCACCCGCCTTCCGCGAGGCACTCCTCGCAACCCTCCGGCGTGCGCGGATTCACGTCGCGGACCTGGTCCAGATGCGTGCAGGCGTCCGGCATGGGGCGACCTCACTTTCGGTGCAGGGAAATGCGTCCGCCTCAACCTACGTTTGCGCGCAAGCCCCGTGAAGGTGTGAGAATCGGGTCGGTGGCGAGGAAGCCTCGAATCCTGTTTGTTTCCACATCCACCTCCCACCGGAGCTTGCGGATGACCCTGATCATCGATCACCCCGAAGCGGATCGACTTGCCCGTGAGTTGACGGAAGCCACGGGTGAGTCCGGTCACCGATTGCCTTGCCGGAGCCGTGCATTCCGAGTCACGCGTGAGAACCGTCGCTCAAACGTTGAGTCGCGTCTAAGAAGTCCGGTGGCGAAGCATCCGCGTCGTCATGCGAAAGCGGCGGAAGGGATGATCCGATGGCCGCCGCACATCCCCAGCAC
>DASYJZ010000481.1:0-3892 GCA_035995965.1 Longimicrobium sp.
CGTAACTTCGCGATCGTAGCTGTCGCGCGATGGACTCGTGGAGGAGGTGAACGGTGTCGCAACTGGTCGAGGCGCTCTATCCGCTGCCGGACATCCGGCGGACGCCGATGTCGCTGCTGCGCTGGTGGGAATCGCGCAGGCTGTTCTACAACAAGGTGGTGGGCGCCGCCGGCCTGGTGACGCTCGCCGGGTTCTCGCTCGTCGCGCTGCTGCCGCCGCACCCGATGCCGGTGGGCAACCTTCCGGCGCTGGCGGTCGCCGCCGCCGTCTACGGCATCCTCGCGAACGGCTGCTACTCGCTGGGGTGGCTGGCCGAGCTGGCTGCGCAGCGCCTGTGGGGACGGCGCGCGCCGGACGTGGGGCCGCTGCTCTTCCGGCAGGGGCTGATCTTCTCGGTCGGCCTCACCCTGTTGCCGCTCCTGCTCGCCGGCCTCATCTGGGTGCTGCGCGTGATCGAGACGATCGCGACGTAGACCGCCTGCCTCACACCCGTGCTGCCAGGAAGCCGGCCATGAGCGTCGCAGCGAAGCCCGAGGGCTACTCCACCGTCTCGCCGTACCTGGTGGTCGAGGGCGCGCAGCGCGTGATCGACTTCCTCCAGCGGACGTTCGACGCGACCGCGCTGCGCCGGTACGAGCGTTCCGACGGCTCCGTGATGCACGCCGAGGTGCGCATCGGCGAGAGCGTGGTGATGATCGCGGACGCGACCGGGCAGTGGCCGGCGTTCCCGTCCATGCTGCACGTCTACGTGGACGACGTCGATGCCGTCTACCGCCGCGCCCTCGAGGCCGGCGGCGTCTCCTTGCAGGAGCCCACGCAGCAGGCGGGAGACCCCGAGCGGCGCGGCGGCGTGACGGATCCCGCGGGCAACGGCTGGTGGATCGCGACGCAGGTGGAGTGAAGCAGCGGCCGGCGCGCGGCATGCCGGGCGGCGAGCATTTCCGGCGCGACGATGGCCGGGGTACGATCCACCGAAATGGCGCCCCTTCTCCGCCCAAACGTCGCGCGGACAAGGGGTTTCTTGCCTGAGGGACCATCGGTCCTTACCCTTTACGCCGTCTCCCCGGTACCCCCCTCCCGTCATCACGGCCGCGCGCACTCCCCTGCGGCTCCCCGCATCACCGGCAGCATGGCCCTCGATCCCCACACCGCGCCCGGCGCCGAACCGGTGGGTACGCCGCGCGATGCCCGCGACGCGGACGGCGTCGCCGACAAGGAGCTCCTCACCTACCGCCTGGTCACCGGCCTCGCGGCCGCCGCCGTGCTGGCGTTCGGGCTCGTGTACCGCGTGGTGCTGCCGGGCGCCGACGACCCGTGGCTCTTCCGCTTCGTGGTGGCCGGCGCGGCGCTGGGCGTGCTCGGGCTCACCTTCGTCCCCGGCCGCCCGCGCCTCCTCCCCGCCCTGCACGGCCTCTACCTCCTCTTCACCGTCTGGGTCGCCGGGCTCCTGCTGCTGAACGACTTCGCGCCGGAGTACGAGCTGGGGATGGTGGTGATCGTGGCCGTGATCAGCGCGCTCTTCCGCGGCACGCGCGAGCAGGTGGCGTACGGGGCGGCGACGCTGGCGCTGGTGGCCGCCGTGGCGGCGGGCGTGCGGGAGCCGCGCACCAGCCCGGTCCTCTTCGGCAGCTACCTGCTGGTGATCCTCGTGCTCTTCCACGTGGTGGTGCGCAACCGCCTGCGCGCGGAGCGCGACCTGGCCGCCAGCAACCGGCGCTACGCCCTGGCCGCGCACGGTGCCCACGACGGGCTGTGGGACTGGGACCTGGCCGCGGGACGCGTCTACTACTCGCCGCGCTGGAAGGAGATCGTGGGGTGCGCCGACCCCGAGGTGGGCACGGCGCCCGAGGAGTGGCTGGGGCGCATCCACCCCGACGACCGGGTGCGGGTGGAGGCCGAGCTCTTCCGCACCGGCGAGCCCACGGGAAGCCTGATGGAGGCGGAGCACCGCGTGGCGCACCGCGACGGCGGGTGGCGCTGGGTGCTCGCGCGCGGGGTGCGCGTGGTGGACCGCGCCGGCGCGGTGGTGCGCATGGCCGGCTCGCAGAGCGACGTCTCCGTGCGCAAGCGCTTCGAGGAGCAGCTGGTGCACGACGCGCTGCACGACTCGCTCACCGGGCTTCCCAACCGCGGCCTGTTCATGGACCGGCTGGAGCGGGCCATCGCCTACGCGCGGCGCCGCCCCGAGCACCCGTTCGCGGTGATCTTCCTGGACCTGGACCGCTTCAAGGTGGTGAACGACCGGGTGGGCCACGTGGCCGCCGACGGGGTGCTGGTGGCGCTGGCGCGGCGCCTGGAGGGGTGCCTGCGGGCGGGCGACAGCGTCGCGCGCCTGGGCGGCGACGAGTTCGCGCTGCTGCTGCAGGACGTGGACGACCCCGGGGTGGTGGCGCAGCGCATCCTGCAGGAGTTGCAGACGCCCTTCGACGTGGCGGGGCAGCAGGTCCCGGTGTCGGCCAGCATGGGGATCGCCATCAGCTCCACCGGCTTCTCGCGCCCGGAAGACGCGCTGCGTAACGCCGACGCGGCCATGTACCGCGCCAAGGCCCGCGGCCGCGCGCGCTACGAGATCGCCGACGCCGAGCTGCACGCGCGCTCCCTGGAGCAGTTGGAGATGGAGGGCGAGCTCCGCGAGGCGGTGGACGGCGGCGAGCTGCGCCTGCACTTCCAGCCGGTGGTGGTGATGGAGACGCGGGAGCTGGTGGGCTTCGAGGCGCTGGTGCGCTGGCAGCACCCGGTGCACGGCCTGCGCGCGCCCGACGACTTCATCCCGCTGGCGGAGCAGACGGGGATCATCATGGCGCTGGGGCGCTGGGCGCTGCGCGAGGGGTGCCGGCAGATGCAGGAGTGGCGCGCGGCGTACCCCGGCGCGGCCGCTCTGTGGCTCAGCGTGAACCTCTCCAGCCGGCAGTTCCTGCACCCGCAGCTCGAGGAGGAGATCCACGCCGCGCTCGCGGAGACCGGCTTTCCGCCGGACCGGCTGCGGCTGGAGATCACCGAGAGCGTGATCCTGGACGACGCCTCCGCCGTGGGGCTCATCCTGCACCGCCTGCGCGAGGCGGGGATCCGGGTGGCGGTCGACGACTTCGGCACCGGCTACTCGTCGCTCTCCTACCTGCACCGCCTGCCGCTCGACACGCTGAAGATCGACCGCTCGTTCGTGCACCAGATGCATGCCGACCCCACGCTCGAGGCGGTGATCCAGACGGTGATCTCGCTCTCCGGGAGCCTGCGGCTGGACACGGTGGCCGAGGGCGTGGAGACCGCCGAGGAGTCGGCCGCGCTGCAGCGGATGGGGTGCCGCATCGGCCAGGGCTTCCTCTTCTCGCACCCCCTGGAGCCCGACGCGGCCTCCCGGATGCTGGACGCTCTGGGCGACGCGGCGGCTTGAGGCGAGCGGCGGCCCACCCGTGGGGGTGCGCCGCACGCCGGAAAGAGGTACATTCCCTGCGCTTGTTTCCCCAGCACACGCCCCAACCGGATCCTCCCCTCCGATGAAGAATCTGAACTCCCCGGCGGCGCGCGGTGCGCGGCTGGCGGTGGCGCTGCTCGCGCTCGCGGGCGCGCTCGGCTGCGACGACAGCGGCACCATTCCGCGCATCGACAACGAGATCGTGCTGGGGGGCGTCTTCTCGCTCACCGGCAACTGGTCGTCGCTGGGCGTGACCAGCAAGGCCGCCATGGAGCTCGCGGTCGAGGACGTGAACGCCTACGCCGCCGGGCAGAACCTCACCTTCCGTGCCGACGTGCGCGACACGAAGCTCGATCCGGCAACGGCGCTGGCGGCGGTGCAGTCGCTGCGGGCCGCCGGCGTGCAGGTGGTGATCGGCCCGCAGTCGAGCGCCGAGCTGGCCGCGATCAAGCCGTACGTCGATGCCAATCCCCTGCTGGT
>DASYJZ010000482.1:0-7134 GCA_035995965.1 Longimicrobium sp.
GCTCTCCGACATCAACGTGATCGCGGAGGAGGGGGTCACCTTCCAGAGCCACATCGACGGCTCGTCGCACCTCTTCACCCCCGAGCGGGTGATGGAGATCGAGCGGGCGCTGGGCGCCGACGTCATCATGGCGTTCGACCAGTGCCCCCCCGGCCAGTCGTCGCGCGAGGTGGCCACCGAGGCGTACCAGCGCACGCTGCGCTGGCTGGAGCGCTGCCGCGTGCGCTTCGACCAGCTCCCCGCCGAGGACCCGGCCGGCCCGCTGCAGACGCTCTTCCCCATCGTGCAGGGGGGCATCCACGCCGACCTGCGGGTGGCGTCGGCGCGGGGGACGCTGGCGGGCGGCGACTGGCACGGCATCGCCATCGGCGGGCTCAGCGTGGGGGAGCCCAAGCCGCGGATGCACGAGATGCTGGACGTGCTGCGCCCCGAGCTCCCGGACCGGCTGCCGCGTTACCTGATGGGCGTGGGCTACCCCGACGACCTGCTGGAGGCGATCGGGCGCGGGGTGGACATGTTCGACTGCGTGGCGCCCACCCGGAACGGGCGCAACGGCGCGGTGTGGATCGCGGGCGAGGGGCAGGTGAACATCAAGCAGCGGCGCTTCCTGACGGACGCCGGGCCGCTGGACCCGGAGTGCGGCTGCTACACCTGCCGCCGCTACACCCGGGCGTACCTGCGGCACCTGTTCGTGGCCGGCGAGGGGCTCAGCATGCGCCTCCTCTCCATCCACAACCTCCACTTCCTGGTGGACCTGGCGAACCAGGCCCGCGAGCACATCCAGGCCGGCGACTACGCGGGCTGGAGCCGCGCCTGGCTGGAGCGGTTCGCGGCGGGGAAGGCGGCGACGGCGGCGGCGGGGTGATGGTGCCGGTAGCGGCCGGGTTGGGAGCCGCCGGGTTGGAAACCGACGGGTTGGAAACCCGCCGCTGGAACGGCACGAAGTCCGCCTTCGCGGACTGCACCTCGGCTTCGCTGCGATGCGCGAATCGTAGCGCGGACGCGGTGGGTTGTGGATCAAAGGAAGCGCGCAGGTAGCGAAGCTGGAGGAACACCCCCGGCTTGCTCCGCGCAGGGAAGGCGGCGTCGCAGTCCGCGAAGGCGGACTTCGTGCCGTTGTAGCTCCGGGTTTCAACCCGGTGTAGAGCGGGCGAGCCGCGAGCGCGCATGGGATTTTCGGCTGACGCATCGAACGTAACCCACTACGGAGATTTGCATACATGGAAACCGCGACGCTGCTCCTGGCCCAGGCACGTGGGGCCAACTCCATCGCCACCTTCATCTTCCCGCTGGCGATCCTGGCGATCTTCTACTTCATCCTGATCGTGCCGCAGCGGCGCCAGCTCAAGGCGCACCAGGAGCTGGTCGCCGGGCTGGAGAAGGGCGACCGGGTGGTGACCGCCGGCGGGCTGATCGGCGAGATCACGGGGATCAAGGACGACGCGGTGCAGATCAAGACGGGCACGTCCACCGTGGTGGTCGAGCGCAGCCGCATCGTCAAGCGCAACGACGTGGCCGCCGAGCCCGGCGGCCCGGCGAGAAGCTGAACGCCATGTCGCTGCTGAAGATCGAGCTGCTCGGCTCGGACATCCTCCGCCGCCGCGCCGACGACGTCGCCGGCCCCGACGAGGAGCTGGACCGGCTGATCGCCGACATGTTCGAGACGATGTACGAGAACAAGGGGATCGGCCTGGCCGGGCCCCAGGTGGGCGTGGCGAAGCGCGTGATCGTGGTCGACGTGAACGACGAGGGCGGCGAGAAGCTGGGCCCCTTCGCCCTCCTCAACCCGCGCATCCTGGAGTCCGGCAGCGACCTGGACAAGCACGAGGAGGGGTGCCTCTCCATCCCCAACGTCACCGGGGTGGTGGAGCGGCCCTGGCACGTGGTGGTGGAGGGGCTGGACCCGCGCGGCGAGCCCGTGACCCTCGAGGCCGATGGGATGCTCGCCCGCTGCCTCCAGCACGAGATCGACCACCTGGACGGCGTGCTCTTCATCGACCGCCTCTCGCCCCTCAAGCGCAACATGCTGCTGCGCAGGTACCGGAAGCAGGCGACGACGTGAGGATCGTGTTCTGGGGGACCCCGGAGTTCTCGCTCCCGGCGCTGCGTGCGCTGGGCGACGAGGGGCACGACGTGCTCGCCGTGGTCACCCAGCCCGACCGCCCCGCCGGGCGCGGCCGCGAGCTCACGAAGTCCGCCGTCAAGGTGGAGGCCGAGGCGGAGGGGATCCCCGTCCTGCAGCCGGAGAAGGCGCACGACCCCGCGTTCGTCGCCGAGCTGCGCGCGCTGGAGCCGGACCTCAGCGTGGTCGTGGCCTACGGGCAAATCCTGAAGCCGGAGGTGCTCTCCGTCCCCCGGCTCGGGTCGGTGAACATCCACGGGTCGCTGCTCCCGGAGCTGCGGGGGGCGGCGCCGGTGCAGTGGGCCCTCATCCGGGGGATGGAGACGGCCGGGGTCACCATCATGCACATGGAGGCGGGGCTCGACTCCGGGCCCATGCTGCTGCGCGTGGAGGAGCCGATCGAGCCCGACGAGTCCGCCTGCGAGCTCTCCGGGCGGCTGGCCGAGATCGGCGCCGAGGCGCTGGTGGAGGCGCTGGCGCTGCTGGAGGCCGGCCAGCTGGTGGAGGAGGCGCAGGACCACGCCAGGGCGACCTACGCCCCCAAGCTCGGCCGCGAGCAGGCGCGCATCGACTGGTCGCGCCCCGCCGCCGAGGTCTCGCGCTGGATCCGCGGCCTCGACGACGTCCCCGGCGCCTGGAGCCCGCTCGGCGCGGCGGGCGCGGTGAAGCTCTTCCGCCCCACCCTCGACGGCGCCGCCGGCGAGCCCGGCACCGTGCTGGACGCGCGCGACGACGGCATCGTGGTGGCCTGCGGCGAGGGTGCGGTGCTGATCCGCGAGGTGCAGCCCCCCGGCAAGCGCCGCATGAACGCCGCCGACTGGGTGCGCGGCCGCGGCGCGGCGGTGGGCGACCGCTTCGGTGTGGAACCCTGAGCGCATCCCCCTCCTCCACGCCGTCACCGACGACGCGGTGGTGGCGCGTGACGGGTTCCTGGAGCGGGCGGGGGAGGTGCTGGCGGCCGGCGGGACGCACGTGGCCCTGCACCTTCGCGCGCCAGGCGCCTCCGGCCGCAGGGTGTACGATCTCGCCGCGCGGCTGGCGGAGCTCGCGGCGGGGACCGGCTCCCTGCTGCTGGTCAACGACCGCGTGGACGTGGCGCTGGCCGCCGGCTCGCACGGGGTCCAGCTCGGCCGCCGCAGCCTCTCCGCCGCCGACGTGCGCAGGCTGGTCGGGGCGAAGATGCTGATCGGCGCGTCGGTGCACGGTCGGGCCGAGGGAAGGGAAGCGGCCGAAGACGGCCCGGACTTCCTCCTCGCCGGCGCGGTCTACCCGACCGCCACGCATCCGGGCCAGCCCGGCGGAGGAATTCGGTTGATCGAGTCCCTCGTCGCCCTGGATGTGCCGGTCATCGCGATCGGCGGCGTGACGCCGGAGCGTGCGGGCGAGCTGCGGCGCGCGGGAGCGGCGGGGATGGCGGCGATCCGCGGCATCTGGGACGCACCGTCCCCGGCCGAGGCGGTCCAACGAACCATTGAGGCATGGCAGAGCTAGAGACGGCGGCCGCGGTATCGATCCGCGTGAACGGCGACGGGCGCGAGGTGCCGGCGGGGCTGAGCGTGGCGGACCTGCTGGAGCACCTCGGCCTGCATCCGCGCATGGTCGTGGTCGAGCGCAACGGCGACATCCTGCGCCGCGACGCGCTGGACGCGTCGCCGGTAGAGCCCGGCGACAGCTACGAGCTGGTGCACTTCGTCGGCGGGGGATGACTGCAGAACGGAATGGTCTCACCCAGAGGACCAGAGGACCGGAGAATCCGCGCCTTTCCTCTGGTTCTCTGGTCCTCTTGGTGAGACCTTCTTCTTAGACTGAACGCACTGGAGGCATAGGGATGGCAACGGTGATCGCCGAGCCGCAGGTGTGGGACGAGCCGCTGACCATCGGCGGGCGGACGCTGCGCTCGCGGCTGATGGTGGGGACGGGGAAATACCGGTCCAACGACGAGATGGTCGACGCGATCGAGGCCTCGGGCGCCGAGGTGGTCACCGTCGCCGTGCGCCGCGTGGACCTGGACCGCACCAGGGAGGAGGGCGTCCTCTTCCACCTCGACCCCGAGCGCTTCCTCCTCCTCCCCAACACCGCCGGGTGCTACACCGCGGTGGACGCGGTGCGCTACGCCTGCCTGGCGCGCGCCGCCGGCTTCACCGACTGGGTGAAGCTGGAGGTGATCGGCGACCAGGAGACGCTCCTCCCCGACACCCAGGCGACGCTGCAGGCCGCCAGGGAGCTGGTGGCCGACGGCTTCACCGTCCTCGCCTACACGAACGACGACCTGATCGCCGCGTTGCGGCTGGAGGACGCCGGCTGCGCCGCGGTGATGCCGCTCGCCTCGCCGATCGGCAGCGGGCTGGGGCTGGTGAACCCGTTCAACGTGCGCACCATCAAGGCGCGCCTCACCGTCCCCGTGATCGTCGACGCCGGCGTAGGGACCGCGTCGGACGCGGCGGTCACGATGGAGCAGGGGGTGGATGGCATCCTGATGAACACCGCCCTGGCCGAGGCTCGCGACCCGGTGCGCATGGCCCGCGCGATGGCGCTGGCGACCGAGGCGGGTCGGCTCGCCTACCTCGCCGGGCGGATGCCGCGCCGCGAGCGCGCCGTCCCCTCCTCGCCGCTGGGCGGGATGCTCGGCTGAGCGCCGTGTCCGACGCCCGGGTGACGCCGTCGCGGCGCGTGGCGTTCCAGGTGCTGGAGCGCGTGCGCGCGGGCGACCTGGCCGACCGTGCGCTGGACCACTTCGCGCGCGGGCTGGAGCCGCGCGACCGCGCGTGGACGCAGGAGCTGGTCTACGGCACCTTCCGCCTGCGCGGCCGCATCGACCACCTGCTCGACAAGCTCCTGCGCGACGGGGTGGAATCGGCCGATCCGGCGGTGCTCGACGTGCTGCGGCTCGGCGCCTACCAGCTGCTGGAGATGGGGAGCGTGCCGCCCTACGCGGCCGTCTCGCAGTCCGTCGAGCTGGCGCGGGCCGTCGGGGTGGGGCGCGCGGCCGGGCTGGTGAACGGCGTCCTCCAGAATCTGGGCCGCAAGGGGCGCGAGATCGCCTTCCCCCGGCTGGACCGCGACGCCGCGGCGCACCTGTCGACCCGGGGATCGCATCCGCGCTGGCTGGTGGAGCGCTGGATCGCCCGCTGGGGCGCCGACGAGACCGCCGCCCTGGTGGAGGCTGACAACGCGCGCCCCGAGCTCTACCTGCGCCCCCTGGGCCTCTCCGTCGACGAGGCGCGCGCGCGGCTGGGCGAGGCGGAGATCGCGACGGAGACAGTCGACTTCGCGCCCGACTCGCTGCGCGTCCTTCCTCCCGCGTCCGCGGCGGAGGCGCTCGCGGCGGTGCCGGCGGTGGTGCAGGACCCGGCGGCGGCGCTCGTGGTCCGCTACGCGGCGGTGCCGGAGGGAGCCACCACGCTGGACCTCTGCGCCGCGCCGGGGGGCAAGGCGCTGGGGCTGGCCGAGCGCGCGCCGCGCGTCGCCGCGGCGGACCTCTCGCAGCGGCGGCTGGCGCGGGTGGCCGAGAACGCGGCGCGGGTGGGCTGGGGCGCGCGGATCGGCGCGGTGGTGGCCGACGCGCGCTTCCCCCCCTTCCGCGCCGCCGACGCGGTGCTGCTCGACGCGCCCTGCACCGGCACCGGCAGCTTCCGCCGGCACCCGGACGGGCGCTGGCGGGTGACGCCGGACGACCTGGCGGCGCTCGCCGCGCTGCAGGCCGAGCTGCTGCGCGCGGCCGCGCCGCTGGTGCGGGCGGGAGGCGTGCTGGTGTATTCGACGTGCTCGCTGGAGCGCGAGGAGAACGAGGAGCGAGTGGAGGCCTTCCTGGCGGAGCACCCCGAATTCGGCGTGGAGCCGGCGCCCGGCGCGGTGGCGAAGACGCTGCTGGACGCGGCGGGCTTCCTCTGCGTGCTCCCGCAGCGGCAGGGGGTGGACGGCGCGTTCGCGGCCCGGCTGCGGAGGCGCGGGTGAGGCCGCACCCGAAGCCGAAGCCGCCGAAGGTTCCCGTCGGCACCCGTTTGCGTGCCGCCGGGCGGGGGGTGAAGGCGTACCTGGACCGGCACCACCGGCTGAAGTACATCCTCTACTTCGGCGTGGGCGGGTTCCTGGTCGGATACCTGTTCATCACCCTGCTGTTCTTCCCCGGCTTCGGCCGGTCGGCGATCGTGAACGTCCCCGACCTGCGCGGGATGACGCTGTCGGGCGCCCGCCGCGCGCTGGACGCCGCGGGGCTGGAGATGTCGCGCGGGCCCAGCCTGAACAACCCGCGGATGCGCGCCGGCCACGTGCTCACGCAGGTGCCGCTCGCCGGGCAGGAGGCCGCGCGCGGCACGCCGGTGCGCATCTTCCTCAGCGACGGCCCCGACCGCCGCAAGGTGCCGGGGATCGCGGGGATGGAGAAGGACGACGCGATCGCCCTGCTGCAGCGGATGGGGTTCCAGGTGCGCCTGCGGATGGTGCCCAGCATGCGCGACGAGGGCACGCTGCTGGCGATGGCGCCTCGCGCGGGGACGGCGGTGCCGATGCCGGCGATCGTGGTGCTCTCGCTGAGCGCGGGTCCGCCCAGGATCCTGGCCCCCGCGGTGACGGGCGGCACGCGCGACCAGGCGGCGTCGATCCTGGAGGCGGCGGGGCTGCGGCTCGGCCGAATCAGCTACGACTCCACCTCCAGCGCGCCGCTCGGCGACGTCGTCGGTCAGAGTCCAGCAGCCGGCGACAGCGTGCGGATGGGCGGCTCGGTGCGGATCACCGTCTCCGGCCACGATCCCAATCCGCCGCCGCCCCCGGCCCCGGTCGACTCGGCGGCGCCGGATTCGACGGCCGTGCCGGCCCCGGTAGAGCCTGCCCCCGCGCCACCGCCGCCGCCCAGCCCGAGCCCCGACGCGGCAGGGCGGGGCAGGGAGTAGGGCGGATCGGCTCGACGTGCCGCGAGCGAAGCGAGCCACCGTCCCTCCCCTGCAGTTCGGGGGAGGGACCGGCGCGAAGCGCCAGGGAGAGGGGTCCCTTTCAGTCACAGGCGACGATGACGC
>DASYJZ010000483.1:0-8113 GCA_035995965.1 Longimicrobium sp.
GGGATGTCGCCCGCCTCGTCCACCGGCTCGCCCAGCACGTTCAGGATGCGCCCCAGCGCCGCCACACCCACGGGCACGGAGATGGAGGCGCCCGTGTCCACCACGTCCATGCCGCGCACCACGCCGTCGGTGGGCGACATCGCGACCGCGCGCACCTGGTTGCGGCCGATGTGCTGCTGCACCTCGAGCGTCACGTCGATGGCCGCGCGGCCCTCGGCGGCCGGCTGGCGGATGACGATCGCGTTGTAGATGTCGGGGAGGCGGTCGAACTCGGCGTCGATCACCGGTCCGATCACCTGCACCACGCGGCCGACGTTGCGGGAGACGGCGGCGGCGCCGGGGGCGACGGTCGCGGTCTCGGGGGCGGTGGCTGCCATATCGGTCTCCTTGGTCGTGTTCCGTCAGTTATTCGAGCGCCGCGGCGCCGCCGACGATCTCGGCGATCTCCTGCGTGATCGCGGCCTGCCGCACCCGGTTGTAGGTGCGCGTGAGGCTCTCCAGCATGTCGCCGGCGTTGTCGGTGGCGTTCTTCATCGCCGTGCGGCGGGCGCCCTGCTCGGCGGCCGCGGTCTCCACCAGCGCCCGGTAGACGCTGTTGCGCACGTACAGCGGGAGCACCTGCGAGAGGATCTCGTCCGCCCCGGGCTCCAGGATGTAGTCCACCTCGCGCCCGCCGCCCTCCCCCGCCTCGGGGGTGGCCACCGGCAGCACCTGCAGCGTGGCCGGGGGGGTCGACAGCGCGGACTTGAACTGCGCGTAGACCACGTAGACCGCGTCCAGCTCGCCGGCGGTGAAGCGCTCCATCAGCCCGTTCACCAGCCGCTCCGCGTCGGCCGCGCCGGGGCGGTCGGTGATGTCGTTCACCGCCGCGCCCAGCTTCTCGCCCAGGAAGCGGAAGAACGAGATCCCCTTCTTCCCGGCCACGTGCAACTCCACCTCCGCGCCCCTGGCGCGCAGCTCGCGCAGCTGGGTGCGGGCCTCGCGGATCAGGTTGGCGTTGAAGGCGCCGGCCAGCCCGCGGTTGGCGGTGAGCAGGAGCACCGCGGCGCGGCGCACCTCGCCCGGCTGCCGGAGCAGCGGGTAGCGCTGCGCCAGCTCGGGGTTGATCAGGCGCCGCACCACCTCGCCCAGCCGCTCGGCATAGGGGCGGGCGGCGGCCACGCGGTCCTGCGCGCGCTTCAGCTTGGACGTGGCGACCATCTCCATCGTCCGCGTGATCTTGCGCGTGTTCTGGACCGAGCGGATGCGGCCCTTCAGCTCTCTGGCTTTTGCCATCTCTCTATCTGATCAGCGGTCGGCCGGCTTCAAAGTGCCCAGTCCCTGGTGCCCAGTGCCCAGGAACGGCAGAAACTACTTGGCACTAGGCACGTGGCACTTGGCACTTTTTTTCAGTACGACTGCCGCGACGACGCCGCGTTCGCCTCGGGGCGCGCGGCCAGGCGGAGCTGCTCCTCGCTCATGTGCCGGTCCGCGTCGGTCTCGTGCAGGATCGGGTTCTGCGCGTAGTCCGCGGTCCCCACCGGCGAGTGCGGGTCGGCGAAGAGGCCGCCGTAGGTGGCGATCGCCGACTTCAAGCCCTGCTCCGCCTCGGCCGACAGGTCGCGCGTCTCGCGGATCGACTGCAGCACGCCGGCATGCTGGGTGCGCAGGTACACGTGGAAGTCGCGCTCCCACGCCGGGATCTGCGCCACGTCCACCTCGTCGAGGTAGCCATTGGTGAGCGCGTAGATGATCGCCACCTGGTGCTCCACCGGCATGGGCGTGTACTGCTTCTGCTTCAGCACCTCGACGGAGCGGGCGCCGCGCGCCAGCTGGCGCTGCGTGACCGGGTCGAGCTCCGAGCCGAAGGCCGCGAAGGCCTCGAGCTCGCGGTACTGCGCCAGCTCGCCCTTGAGCTTGCCGGCCACCTTCTTCATCGCCTTGATCTGCGCCGCGCCGCCGACTCGGGACACCGAGATGCCGACGTTCACGGCCGGACGGACGCCGGAGTAGAAGAGGTTCGACTCCAGGAAGATCTGCCCGTCGGTGATGGAGATCACGTTCGTCGGGATGTAGGCCGACACGTCGCCGGCCTGCGTCTCGATGATCGGCAGTGCGGTGAGCGACCCGCCGCCCATCTCGTCGCTGAGCTTGGCGGCGCGCTCCAGCAGGCGGCTGTGCAGGTAGAACACGTCGCCCGGGTAGGCCTCGCGCCCCGGCGGGCGGCGCAGCACCAGCGACATCTGCCGGTAGGCCACGGCCTGCTTGGAGAGGTCGTCGTAGACGCAGAGGGTGGCGGTGCCCTTCCCCTCGGCGTTCTTGGTGTACATGAAGTACTCGGCCAGCGCCGTCCCCGAGTAGGGGGCGATGTACTGCAGCGGCGCCGGGTCGCTGGCGTTGGCGGCCACCACGATGGTGTACTCCATCGCGCCGGCCTCCTCCAGCCGCGCCACCACCCCGGCGATGGTGGAGTTCTTCTGGCCGATGGCGACGTACACGCAGACGACGCCCTGGCCCTTCTGGTTGATGATGGTGTCGACGGCGATGGCCGTCTTCCCCGTGCCGCGGTCGCCGATGATCAGCTCGCGCTGCCCGCGGCCGATGGGGATCAGCGCGTCGATGGCCTTCACGCCGGTCTGCATGGGCTCCTTCACCGGCTGGCGCAGCACGATGCCGGGGGCCACGATGTCCACCTGGCGGCGCCCGCCGCTGGCGGCGATGGCGCCCTTGCCGTCCACCGGCTCGCCCAGCGGGTTCACCACCCGCCCCAGGAACTCGGGGCCCACGGGGATGTCGAGCACGCGCTCGGTGCGGCGGACCTGGTCGCCCTCCTGCACCACGGTCCAGTCGCCGAGGATCACGGCGCCGATGTTGTCCTCTTCCAGGTTCAGCGCGAGCGCGGTGACCACCGCGCGGCCGCCGGAAGGCGTGATCTCGAGCATCTCGCTCGCCATCGTCCCCATCAGGCCGTAGATGCGGGCGATGCCATCCTTGACCTCGAGCACCTCGCCGACCTGCTCGGCGCCGAGTGCCTGGTCGTACCGCTCGATCTCGGCGAGCAGCACGTTCTTGATCTCGCTCGCGCGAAGCTGGGTGTCGACCGCCATGTCCTCTATTCCTTTTCCGGTCCGGCACGGGGCCGGAGTGAAACCGAAGTGCCTGGTCCCAAACAGAAGTGCCTAGTGCCTAGTCCCTAGTGCCCAGTAGTCCAGTGCCACGCCGAGTGCCGTGCAGTTCCTGGGCACTGGGCACTGGGCACCAGGCACTTGTTATTACGCCGTCCTCGCCATCGTCGCCGCGACCATCCGCCGGCGGAGGTTCTCGGCGGCGGTGCGGACGCTGCCGTCCAGGATCTCGTCGCCGTAGCGCACCACCATCCCGCCCAGCAGGTCGGGGTCCACCGTGAAGGTGGCGACCACGTCCTTGCCCAGGCGGGCGGCGAGCGCGCTGGCCACCTCGTCGCGCAGCGCCGGGTCGGGGGCGTGGCTGATCTCCACCCGCACCCGCACGCGGCCCAGCTGCTCGTCCACCAGCGCGCGGTACTCGTGCGCGATCTCGGCCAGCAGCCGCTGGCGGCGCTTGTCCACCACCACCATCACGAAGCGCAGGAAGAGGTCGGGCACGCGGCCCTCCAGCGCGCCGCGCAGCGCCTCCTTGCGCTCGGCGGCGGGGATGCGGGGCGAGCTCAGGAACTCGCGCACGCGCGGCGCGGCCACCGTGCCCGCCAGGAGCTCCATCGCGGCGCCGAACTCCTCCACCGTGCGGGCGCCGCCGTGGCGGCGCGCCAGCTCCAGCAGGGTCTCGGCGTAGTTGCGGGCGATGATCTCGGCGCGCATGGGCTCAGGCCCTCGCGGCGGGGGCCACCACCTGCGCCAGGTACTCCTCCACCAGGCGGCGGTTGTCGGCGGCGTCCAGGCTGCGGCGCACCAGCTTCTCGGCGGCGCGCATGGCCAGCTCGGCGGCGTCGCGGCGCACCTGCTCCAGCATGGCGGCGCGCTCGTTGGCCACCTCGGCGCGGCCGCGGGCCAGCAGCTCGTCGTGCTCCCGGCGGGCCTGCTCCATCAGCTCGCTGCGCATGCGCTCGGCGGTGTTGCGCGCCTCGCCCAGCGCCTCCTGCACCCTGGCGCGCGTCTCCTCCACCAGCCGGCGGTGCTCCTCCACCAGCGCGGCGGCCTCGGCGCGGTCGCGCTCGGCGGCCTCGGCCAGCTCGGCCAGGTGCCGCTCGCGCTCCTCCACGGCCCCCAGGATCTTCGGGAAGGCGAACTTCGCCAGGATCGCGAGGACGATGAGGAAGATGATGATCGTCCAGGCGCTGAGCCCGGTGTTCACCGAGAGCAGGCCGCCCTTCTCGTGCTCCTGCGCGAACAGCGGCGCGGCGGAGGCCGGGATCAGGGCCAGGGCGGAGATGAGCGAGCGACGCATTGCGATATCTGCCGTCAAAGTCGATGGAAGAAGGCGTTGCGCCCGCCGCGGCGCTTCAGCGCGCCGCGGCGGGCCTTTCCGGATCCGGGGGTCAGGTGATCTTGCCCTGGATCATGAACGCGACCACGATGGCGAACAGCGCCACGCCCTCGACGAACGCCGCCAGGATCAGCGCGGCGGTCTGGATGGTGCCGGCCAGGTCGGGCTGGCGGGCCATCCCCTCGGTGGCGCCCCGGCCGATGAGGCCGATGCCGATGCCGGCGCCGATCACCGCGATGCCGGCCCCGAGCCCGGCGCCCAGGAGGCCGTTGTTCAGCGCCGTGTTGGCGACTGCCTGAAGCATCATCTTCGTATCTCCGTTTAAGCCTGCGTTCCGTCCGTTCGGGCCTCGCTCCGTGCGGCCTATTGGAGCCGCGGGCGCAAGCCGGCGCAAGCGCCGCACGCCCATCCCCGGGCGCCCATCTCCCGGGTACTGTACGACGGGGGTGGAGCGTTCCCCGCCGGCGGCGATGTTCGGGCCTCGCCGCGAGCCAACTACAAGTGCCTGGTCCCTGGTGCCAAGTGCCCAGTGGTTCCGTTCACCGGAGCCTGACGGGCCCGTCCTCCGCTCTTGCTTCCCGCTCTCGCATCGCACCGCAGTTCCTAGGTACCAGGCACCAGGCACTAGGCACTAGGCACTAGGCACTTCCGTTCCGTCAGTGCGCATGCCTCACCAGCCCGATGAACACGCTGGTCAGGATCGCGAAGATGAACGCCTGCAGGAACGCGACGAAGATCTCCAGGAAGGTGATGCAGACCGCCATGAACAGCGGCCCCGCCACCACCGCCCAGCTCCCGAACACGAAGATCAGGCTGATCATCGCCAGCAGCACGATGTGGCCGGCGGTCATGTTCGCCATCAGGCGGATCGCCAGCGCCACCGGGCGCACGATCTTGCTCAGGACCTCCAGCGGGAGGAGGAAGATCGCCATCCCCGTCCCCGCGACCGCGCCCATCCCCTTCGGCTTCATCCACACCGTGTGCAGCCAGTGCGCCGGCCCCATCGCGATGATCGCTCCCACCTCCACCACCACGAAGGTGATCAGCGCCAGCGCCGCCGTCACCGAGATGCTCGCCGTGGCGCTGCCCATGTACGGGATGATCCCCAGCAGGTTGGCGAACATGATGAAGAAGAACAGCGTGCAGATGAACGGCGCGAACTTCTCGCCGCCGTGCCCGATGTTCGGCATCACCACCTCGTTGCGGACGAACAGCACCATCGCCTCGATCATGTTGTGGCGCTTCCCCGCGGTCACGCCGGGCTCGGCCCTGCCGGCCAGCGCGGCGCCGCCCAGCAGCGTGACCAGCGTCAGCACCCCGGCGATCGCCAGCATCACCACGAACTTGGTCGGGGTGAAGTCGATCGGCCCCACCCGGTACGTCCCCGGCGGGGGGAAGTGGATCGTCTTCCCCGGCAGCTCCCACTCGCGCGAGTCCTGCACGTGGTGCATGAAGTCGATCTCTTCCTTCTCTCCGCCGGCCGGCGCGTGCGCGTCGGCCGCGCGGCCGTAGCCGGGCTGCGTGGCGGCGCGGCGCTCGGCTTCGCTCACGCGGTTCTGCGCCACCACCTCCACGGGGGCGGCGGACGGCGCGGCGGCCTGCGGCGGAGCGCCGGCCAGGGCAAGCAGGACTACGGCTGTAGCGATCATCGACCCGTTCCGGTTCCAGCGCCGGCGGCGAACAGCACCGGCTCGATCAGCGTGGTTGCGAACAGCACCGTCACCAGGCTCAGCAGCACGGGCGCGGGCGGCAGCTTCAGCGCCGGCACCGCCACCAGGGCGGCCAGCGCGACCAGCAGGAAGCGGGCGAGCATCCCCACCCCGAAGGCGGCCAGCCGGTTGTGGTGGAGCGCGGTGAGCGTCACCGCGAGCACCAGCGCCTGCCACGCCGCGCCCGCCCCCACCCCGATCGCCACCGCCCGCCGCTGCTCCGGCGGCACCAGCAGCGAGGCGAGCAGGAAGACCACCCCCGCGATTCCCGCGATCGCCGCCAGCAGCTTGAGGAGGCGTCCGCCGCTCATTCGCGCGGGTCCCGCGCCGCCCGTTCGCGGGGCTCCACCACCAGCCGCCGGTACACCCACAGCAGGCTCAGCGCGAACCCCCCGAACACCCCCAGCATCACTCCCCACGGCGTCGTCCCCAGGCGGGTGTCCACCCAGCTCCCCAGCAGCGTGGGGAGCACGATCCCGGCGCCGAAGGTCACGCCGAGCGTCGCGTACTGCGCCGCGCTGGGCGGGTCGGGCCGCCGCGGGCCCGAAGGCCCGGGATTCTGCGCCATGGCTGGCCTTTTCTCCCTCTCCTCGCGACGTCTGAGCCCAATATACGAGCTTGTGAAATTTTTCGCAAGCACGCTCCGGGGGCGCCGGAACGTTGCTTGACGGCCTCGCCGCGGGGCCTCTATCTTGCGGGTCCGTGCCGCTGGAAAGCGCGCGGCGCGGCTGGCCCCCGCCGCGCCCGGCGCACGCCGTGGACGGCATGCTCCGGCCCCTCCCCGACCGGCTCCCCCAAAGGACGAACCATGCGCTCCGCGCTCGCCTTCGCCGCCCTGACCCTGCTGGCCGCCTGCACGCCCCCCGCGCCGCAGGCCCCCGCGCCCGCCGCGGGGAGCGACGCCGGCGGCGGCGCAGCCGGGCCGCTGGTCACCACGCTCTCGGTGGAGCCCGCGGCCGACAGCGTGCGCTTCCTGCTGCAGGTGACCAACGCCACGCAGGGGCCGCTCACGCTCGAGTTCCGCAGCGGCCAGAGCTACGACTTCACCGTCAGCGACGAGGGGCGGCCGCTCTGGCGCTGGTCGCAGGAGATGATGTTCACCCAGGCCCTGCGCAGCGAGACGCTGGCGCCGGGCGAGACGCGCGCCTACCACGCGAGCTGGCGCCCCGGGGGCGACCTGCGCGGACGCCTCCTCACCGCCACGGCGCACCTCGCCTCGTCGAACTATCCGGTGGAGCGCAGCCAGGCGTTTCGGCTCCCGTGACCGCGGCGCGCGCCGCAGCACGAATCGTTCCCCACGTGGCCGCATCGGCGCCCGCGGACGCCTTCCCCACGCTCGCCGATGTGCGCGCGGCGGCGCGGCGGCTCGAGGGGGTGGTGCGGCGCACCCCGCTGGAGCGCTCCGACGCCCTTTCGGAGCGGACGGGTACGGACGTCCACCTGAAGCTGGAGGGGCTGCAGCGCACCGGCTCGTTCAAGCTGCGCGGCGCCTACAACCTGGTCGCGCTGCTCCCCCCGGAGGAGCGGGCGCGGGGGCTGGTGACGGCGTCCGCCGGGAACCACGGGCAGGGCGTGGCGCTGGCCGCGCGGCTCCTGGACTCGCGCGCGGTGGTGTTCGTCCCCGAGGACGCGCCGGAGGGGAAGCAGCGGCGCATCGCCCGCTTCGGGGCCGAGCTGCGGCGCGTCCCCGGCGGCTTCGACGACGCGCATGCGGCCGCCGTGGCCTTCGCGGCCGGGTCCGGCGCGGTCTTCGTCAGCGCCTTCAGCGACCCCGCGGTGACGGCGGGACAGGGGACGGTCGCCCTGGAGCCGTTCGACGAGCTCCCGGCGGTGCGGACGATCGTCGCCCCGGTCGGCGGGGGCGGGCTGATCGGCGGGATCGGCGTGGTCGCGCGGGCGCTGGGGCACGGCGTGCGGGTGGTGGGCGTGCAGACGGACGAGACCGCGGCGATGCACGCCTCGCT
>DASYJZ010000484.1:0-1804 GCA_035995965.1 Longimicrobium sp.
GCGCGCACCGCACCATCAGCATTCACCGAGGGTGGAGTCCGCGGAGGCGGACTTCGTGTGGTTGTTGCAGCGGTTTTAACCGCCCGTCGGCCGTCCCCCAGCCTTACGCCTTGAACCGCCGCAGCCGCAGCGAGTTGGCGACGACGCTCACCGAAGAGAGCGACATCGCCGCGCTGGCGATCACCGGGCTCAGCAGCCAGCCGGTGAGTGGGTAGAACACGCCCGCGGCCAGCGGGATGCCGATCAGGTTGTAGACGAAGGCCCAGAACAGGTTCTGCCGCACCGTGCGGATGGTGGCGCGGGAGAGCGCGATCGCCGTCACCACCCCGCGCAGGTCGCCGCGGATCAGCGTGATGTCGCTCGCTTCGATCGCCACGTCCGTCCCCGTGCCGATGGCGATGCCGACGTCCGCCTGCGCGAGCGCCGGGGCGTCGTTGATGCCGTCGCCCACCATCCCGACGCGCCGCTTCTCCTCCTCCTGCAGCCGCTTCACCTCGCGCGCCTTGCCCTCGGGGAGCACCTCGGCCAGCACACGGTCGATGCCCGCCTCGCGCGCGACCGCCTCGGCGGTGCGGCGGTTGTCGCCGGTGATCATCACCACCTGCAGCCCCATCGCCCGCAACGCGCGGACGGCTTCCCTGGACTCCGGCTTGAGCGCGTCCGCCACGGCCAAGATCCCGGCAAAGGTTCCGTCGACCGCGGCGAAGGTCGGCGTCTTTCCCTGCTCCGCCAGCGCGGCCGCGCTCGTCTCCGCGTCGCCGAGGTCGATGCCGTGCTCGCGCAGCAGCTTCGACGTGCCGACCAGCACCGCGCGGCCCTCCACCGTCGCCTCGATGCCGTACCCGGTGAGCGCGTTGAACGCCGACGCGGGCGCCAGCTCGAGCCCGCGCGCGGTAGCCCCGCGCACGACCGCCTCGCCCACCGGGTGCTCGCTCCCGCGCTCCGCGCTCGCGACCAGGCGCAGCAGCGCGTGGTCGGTGAACGGCGCGGGAAGCACGTCGGTGAGCTCCGGCTGGCCGCGAGTGAGCGTCCCCGTCTTGTCGAGGACGATGGTGTCCAGGCGGTGCGCCGTCTCCAGGCTCTCCCCGCCCTTGATCAGCACGCCATGCTCCGCGCCCCGCCCGGTGCCGACCATGATGGCGGTGGGTGTCGCCAGCCCCAGCGCGCACGGGCAGGCGATGATCAGCACGGAGACGAAGTTGACCAGCGCCAGCGTGAACCGCGCCTCCGGCGGCGCCGCCACGAACCAGACCACGAAGGTGGCGATGGCGATGCAGATCACCACGGGGGTGAAGATGCCGCTGATCACGTCCGCGAGCCGCGCGATGGGCGCCCGCGAGCCCTGCGCGTCCTGCACCAGCTTCACGATCTGCTGCAGCGCCGTGTCCTTCCCAACCTTCGTCGCGCGGAAGCGGAAGGAGCCGGTGCGGTTGAGGGTGCCGCCGAACACCTCGTCGCCGGGCGCCTTCTCCACCGGCAGACTCTCGCCGGTGAGCATCGACTCGTCCACCGCCGAGGCGCCCTCCGTCACCACGCCGTCCACCGGCACCTTCTCGCCGGGGCGAACGACCACGACGTCGCCGGGGACCACCTCCTCGATCGGGAGGTCGGCCTCGGCGCCGCCGCGGACCACGCGCGCGGTCTTCGGCTGCAGCCCGACCAGGCGGCGGATGGCGTCGGAGGTGCGGCCCTTGGCGCGCGCCTCCAGCATCCGCCCCAGCAGCACCAGGGCGATGATGACCGACGCGGCCTCGTAGTAGACGGGCGGCGCCATCTCCATCCCCCCCATCGCCCCCCCTGTCCC
>DASYJZ010000485.1:0-13281 GCA_035995965.1 Longimicrobium sp.
GGCTTCATCGTCCGTGTCTTTCCCCCGAGGTCCCGCCGGGTGCGCCCGGCGACGCCGGTTCCGGTGGGAGTGTCGCCGCCGCAATCCGCGAACCGCGATGCCGCCCACCGACCCACCGTGTGAACGCGACGACGACCGCCGCGGTGCGCCGGGTCGATGGCCGACGTCTTGCGCGACCGCGTTCGTGCCCGCGCCGGCGCCATTTTTCGTGGGAAGGGATCGAGTACCTGGGATCGGGAGCCCGCCATGTCACCCGACGGAGATGCCGACGCGCCGCGTGCGGAGGAGCGCGAGCTTGCCGCAGACCACACAGCCCGCGGCAGCCACGACCCGCTGCACGGCGCCATCCATGGCAGGCACTCGCTCGAACAGATGAACTCGTGGGAGATCGCGAAGCTCGATCTCTCGAACGAGCAGCGGATCGCGCGGGAGATGCTCGCCGAAAAGGGCGAGCCGCCCGCATCGGCCGACGACGAGGCCACGCATGGCGACCGGGTGCTGGCCGTCGGGCCGGAGGAACTCACGGGCGAGCCCATCGCCCTCGGGAAGCCTTTCAAGTATGCCGCCGGCATCCCGGCCGTCGTGCAGACCCTGGAGTTCGCGTACCGGAACCTGGGCGTGACGAAGGGGCTGCGGCTCCTCCACCAGCTCAACCAGGCGGACGGCTTCGACTGCCCGGGGTGCGCGTGGCCCGACCCCGCGGCCGGAGAGCGCTCGCACTTCGAGTTCTGCGAGAACGGCGCGAAGTCCGCGAGCGAGGAGAACACCCGCAAGCGCGTCGCACCGGAGCTCTTTCGCGACCACAGCGTGGCCGAGCTCTCGCAGCGCAGCGACTACTGGCTCGCGCAGCAGGGCCGGATCACGCAGCCGATGGTGCTGCGCGGCGGCGCCACGCACTACGAGCCCATCTCGTGGGACGCCGCGTTCGCGCTGATCGCGGAGAGGCTGAACGCGCTCGACGATCCGAACGAGGCGGCGTTCTACACGTCGGGACGGACCGCCAACGAGACGGCGTTCCTATACCAGCTCTTCGTGCGCCAGTTCGGCACCAACAACCTTCCCGACTGCTCCAACATGTGCCACGAGTCCAGCGGTACGGCGCTGACCGACTCGATCGGCATCGGCAAGGGGACGGCGACGCTGGACGACGTGCACCAAGCCGGGCTCTTCATCGACATCGGGCACAATCCGGGGACCTGCCATCCGCGCATGCTGACCGCGCTCCAGACCCTGAAACGGAACGGCGGGCGGATCATCGCCATCAACCCGCTGCCCGAGACGGGGCTGGTGCGCTTTCAGCATCCCCAGCAGGTGTTGCAGGTGCTCACCGGGCGCAGCACGCAGCTCGCCGATCTCTACCTCCCCGTCCGGATCAACGGCGACGTCGCGCTCCTGCAGGGCATCATGAAGGAGATGCTGGCGGCCGAGGACGCGGCCCCGGGCACCGTCTTCGACCACGCGTTCATCCGGGAGCACACGCTGTGCTGCGACGCATACGTCGAGCATCTGCGTAAGGCCGACTGGAACGTGATCGTCGCGGAGAGCGGCATCTCGCGCGAGCAGATCGCCGAGGCGGCGCGGATGGTGATGAGCACCGACCGGCTCGTGGTCGCGTGGGCCATGGGCCTGACGCAGCACCGCAACGCCGTGAGCTCGATCCAGGAGTGCGCCAACCTGCTGCTGCTCAAGGGGGCGATCGGACGCAAGGGCGCGGGCGCGCTCCCCGTGCGCGGGCACAGCAACGTGCAGGGAGATCGCACGATGGGCATCTGGGAGCGCATGGCGCCGCAGTTCCTCGACGCGCTCGGGAAGGAGTTCGGCTTCGCGCCGCCGCACCAGCACGGCTACGACTCGGTCGAGACGCTGCGGGCGATGCATGCCGGCAAGGTGAAGGTGTTCTTCGGGATGGGGGGCAACTTCCTCTCGGCCACCCCCGACACGGAGTACGGCGCGGCCGGCATGCGCCGCTGCCGGCTCACGGCCCACGTCGCGATCAAGCTGAACCGGTCGCACCTCGTGACCGGCGAGGAAGCGCTGATCCTGCCGACGATCGGCCGCTCCGAGCGCGACGTGCAGGCGGGCGGCGAGCAGTTCGTGACCGTCGAGAACTCGATGGGCATCGTCAGCAAGTCGCAGGGGAGGCTGCCGCCCCCCTCCGGCCAGCTGCTGGCGGAGCCGGTGATCGTCGCGCGCATGGCCAGGGCGACGCTCGGCGCGCGCTCCACGGTGGACTGGGATGCGCTCGTCGCCGACTATGATCGCATCCGGGACCGGATCGAGCGCGTGATTCCCGGCTTCACGGACTTCAACGCGAGGGTGCGCCAACCGGGCGGGTTCTATCTCCCGAATCTCGCGCGGGACAGGCGCGAGTGGAGCACGAACACGGGCAAGGCCATGTTCACCTGTCACGAGATCCCGCGGACGAAGCTGGAGCCCGGCCAGCTCGTGATGATGTCGGTGCGCAGCCACGACCAGTTCAACACGACCATCTACGGGCTCCACGACCGGTACCGCGGGGTCAGCCACGAGCGGCGCGTGATCTTCATGAATCCGGCGGACGTGGACGAGCTCGGGCTGAAGCCGAAGCAGGTGGTCGACCTCACCAGCCACTTCGAGGGAGAGACACGCGTGGCCCGCCAGTTCGTCGTCGTGCCGTACGCCATTCCGCGGCGGTGCGCCGCGACGTACTTCCCGGAGACGAACGTGCTCGTGTCGGTGAACAGCGTGGCCGCGCGCAGCAACACGCCGACCTCCAAGTACGTCGTCATCACGGTCACGCCGTCGGCGGTCACGCGCCCGTTCGACTACGACCGCGTGGAGGCGGCGCAGGCGCCCAACGCCTGACGTGCGGCCGGAGCACGTACGGCGTGGTCGGCTCCGAGCGGGGCGGGACCGCGCCGAGTCGCTCGCGATGCCAGGGCCCAATCGGCCGGGGAGGACCCCGCGTTCCGGGCCGTCGGCATCATTTCATCCCCAAAGCGGCCCCTCTCTGGTCCCGATCCTCCCCCGTTTCGCGTACGCAGACGCAGGCAGGAATTGGCGCGTGCACCGGGGGTAGTGCGCGTGGCAGATTTCGTGCGTACCTTACGGGACAGCACGATTGCGAGGAAGTCGCGGCAATCCATCTGCTGCAAGTTCCGCCCGGGACACTGCCCACGGAGCTTCGTCCGCTCACCCCCGCACGGCCGGATAGCGAAAGCGAGTATCACGGTGAACCCGTTCAGCCGCCCACGTAGCCGCGCTCTGCCGCTCGACCACAAGCTTCCCCTCCTGATCACCGGGCTGCTGGTGGCAGCCATGGCGAGCGGGGTCGCGTTCGGCTATGCCCATGAGAAGCAGATGGCCATGGCCACCGCTCAGGGTCGGCTGAGGCTGGCTGCCGAGAATCTCTCCGCGGCGCTCACGTCGTCGGTGCCGCGGATCCTCGCCGCCCGCGCGGCAATCGCGCGCGATCCGGCCATTGGGGCGTTCCTCCTGGTCCAGACGCCGCAGTCGCGGGCCGCGGCGGCCGCCGCGCTGCAGCGCCTGCGCGGACGCGAGGAGCCCGATCTGCCGGTCATGCTCTGGACGCCGGGCCACGCCCCGCTCCTCGTGCGCGGGCAGCTCCCCGCGGGGATCAGCGCCGACGCCGTCGAAGCGACCCTCGCCCGGGGCGGCATCGCTGATTCGAGCGGAGTCGGACCTTTCGTCATGATCGGCGGGCGCGGTTTCTTCTGGCTCACGACGGTGGTCAGGCAGGGCGGGATGGTACGCGGCTACATCGCGGAGCTCCGCAACGCAGTCGGGACTCGCTCCGCCGGCAGACAGGTACAGGCGCTGATCGGGCCCGACGTCCGGGTCTTCTTCTCCAACACGGCCCGTGGGCCGTGGACCGCGATCGATGGCGGGATCACGCCGGCGCCGCGGGGCTGGCCCTTCTCCGGCGCCGCCCGGTACCGTCGGGGCGACGTGGACCGCCTCGGCCACGCCGCCGCCATGGCGGGGACGCCGTGGAGCGTGATCGTCGAAGAGCCGTTGGGGGCGGTGCTCACCACGCCCGCCGAGTTCCTGCGGCGGAGCGTGGCGGTGGCGCTGATCCTCTGCCTCGCGGGCGCCGTTGGGGCCTGGCGCCTGAGCCGCACCATTGTCGCGCCGCTGAAGGAGTTGGGCCTCACCGCCGAGGCCATCGCGCGAGGGGAGTACGGACGGCGGAACGCGCCGGAACGGGCGGACGAGCTGGGCGTGCTCGCGCGTCGATTCAACTGGATGGCCGAGCAGGTCGAGGCGACCCACGAGGAGCTGGCCGCGCAGTGCGAGACCGCGGAGACCCTGGCGGTGGAGCTGGAGGGGGCCAACCACGAGCTCGCCGACGTGCAGTCGCGGCTGACGGCCGCTCTGGCCCACGGGCGCATGGGCACCTGGGTGTGGGACGTCGCGGAGGACCGCATCTGGGTGGGCGAGGCGCTGATGCGGCTGTTCGGCCTCGAGTCCCACGCGGTCGAGCACTGCACGGCGGCGGACTTCGTGCTCTTCTTCCATCCCGAGGACCGGTCGCGGGTGCAGCGGACGCTGGACGACGCGAGGGCGAGGAGACGCGACTACGACGTCGAGGCGCGGGTGGTGCGCGCGGATGGCACCACCCTCTGGATCGAGATCAAGGGGAGCGTGGAGGGCGAGGGGGAGAACGCCGTCTCGCGCGTGACCGGCGCGTGCGTCGACGTGACCGAGCGCCGCCAGCTCGAGACGCAGCTCCGCCACAGCCAGCGGATCGAGTCGATTGGACAGCTCGCCGGGGGCGTCGCGCACGACTTCAACAACCTGCTCACGGTCATCACCGGCAACGCGGAGCTGCTTGCGCTGGAGGAGACCCGCGCCGATCGCCGCGGACTGATCGACGAGGTGCTGCACGCGAGCGAGCGGGCCGCCGGGCTCACGCGTCAGCTCCTGGCGTTCGGACGAAAGCAGGTGCTGGCGCCCAAGGTCGTGAACCTGAACACGGTGATCGGGAGCACAGAATCGCTGCTGCGCCGGCTCGTCGGCGAGGACGTCATTCTCACCATGGTACTGGAGCCTTCCATCGGGCCGGTCCTGATCGATCCGGGAACCATGGTCCAGGTGCTGATGAACCTGGCCGTGAACGCCCGCGACGCCATGCCCCGAGGCGGCCGCCTCACCATCCAGACCGCGATGACCGACCTGGGGATGGACTATGCGGCGACGCACCCCGAGGTCACCGCCGGCCGCTACGTGCAGCTGTCCGTCACGGACACCGGGAGCGGGATGCGGCCCGAGGTGCTTTCGCGCCTCTTCGAGCCCTTCTTCACCACCAAAGAGGCAGCAAACGGCAGCGGTCTGGGGCTGGCGGTGGTGCACGGCATCGTGAAGCAGAGTGGCGGACACATCCAGGTGTACAGCGAGCTTGGCTACGGCAGCGCCTTCAAGATCTACCTTCCGCCGGAGGCGTCGCAGGAGGACGCGGTCGGGGCTCGGCCCGCCGAAACCGGGCGGGGTGGCACGGGAACCGTGCTGGTGGTGGAGGATGACGAAGGGGTCCGCAGGCTCGCCACGCGCGTCCTCGCCCGGGGTGGATATTCGGTCGTCGAGGCCGGGAGCGGGAGCGAAGCGCTGCGGGTCGCCGAGGACGCCGGCGCGAGCGTGGACCTGCTGCTCACGGACGTGGTGATGCCCGGCATGTCCGGCCGCGAGCTCGCCGACACCCTGCGGGTGCGCTTCCCGCGCGTGAAGATCCTCTACAGCAGCGGCTACACCGACGACGCCGTGGTCCGGCACGGAATCCTCGAGGCGGAGGTGGCGTTCCTCCAGAAGCCGTACACGCCCGCCTCGCTATTGGAGCGCGTTCACCACGTGCTTGGCGACCCCGATCCTGAATGATCGAAGGCGATCACGGGAGGGAGCGCCGGCGTGCTCGCGCTCCGCCGGCCGGGTCGCCGCCGTCGTCTCAGGGCCGGCCCGGGGCAGCCGTGTCTCGGCGAGGCTGCTGCGGCACCATCAGCACGTACGGCGTGGCCGGCTCCGCGCCGGGCGCGACCGCGCGCGGCACGGGCGCTCCCTTCGGGCCGAGGGCCTTCACGTACCGGTACAGGTTGCGCAGGTCCCGCCGGCTCATCTGGGCGGTGTTCATCCACGGCATCGGCGGGTGCCCTTGGCCGCCGTCCGCGGTGGTCAGCACCTGCACCCAGCGGTCCTCCGTCATGCGCGCCGGGAGAAGACGGAGGTTGGCGGCGTAGCTCGTCCCCCAGGGGCCACGGTAGCCCACCGGGTTTCCGGTGAGGCGGTCGGCGTCCGGCGTGCGGCCGTTGGTCGCGGACCAGGTGGGGGTGTGGCAGTCGTTGCATCCACCGGCCACGGCGAGGTACGCGCCCGCGGCGGAGTCGGTCGGCGCGACCACGTACCCCGTGTCGGCCGCGAGCGGACGCGGCGGCGGTGGCACGGCCGCATTCGCCGCCGGCCTCGCACCGTATGCGACCGGCAGGACGACGGCGGCGAGCGTGGCGAGGCGGTAGGACATGATCCCTCCCTGGCTGGGTGTCCGGATCGTGCAGGCCGTGTTCGGTACTCGGCGACCGAATCTGGACTGCGAGCGCCTTTCGCTCGCGCCTCGCGAAAGCGGTTGCGACGGAGGCGTACGGCGCAGGATGGCGCGGGGGAGTAGACGAGGTCTCGAACGCGGTTGTCCACCCGGCTCCGAACGGCACGGTAACCGGGGTGGAGCTCCGCAAGAGTCGGCCCGCCGCTTACCACATCGGGTGTTTCCTCTGGTCCCTGCTCCTCTGGGTGATACGACGACCTGTTTGGCCGGGTGCACGGTCGATCAGCCGAGAGCCCTCACGCGGGCGGATCGATCAGCAGTCCGGGGAAGACGACGCCGTCAGGCGCGTCGAAGGGGATGCCGAGGAGCGCGGCGACGGTAGGGGCGACGTTTTCGATGGGCAGGAGCGGCGCCACGCCGCCGTGGCGGAAGCCGGCGCCGGCGCCCACGAAGCCCGTGCGCATCTCGGGCTCGTCGGGGAGGTACCCGTGCGTGGCGCCGTGCACCGGCTGAACGTCGGGAGGGGTCGCCAACTCCGAAAACTCGATCCCCGGCATGGCCGCCAGCGCGAACGCCGCCTCCGGGTCGGCGCCGAGCGCGTCCAGCTCCGCGCGCTCCACCACGCGGAAGAGGCGCCGCACACCCGGCGGACGTGCGTCGATGACGCGGCGGACGGCGGCGATCGCGGCTTCGTCCGCCCCGTCGCGGAGGCGCAGGAACGCGGAGCCGCCGTCGGCGTGGAACGCCGCACGCCAGTCTCCGCGGTCGTCCCGGTCCGCCATCATCCCCGCCTCGACCAGCCAGGCGTTGGGACGGAGCTGCGTGTGGCGGTTGATGGTGCCGTGGTCGCCGACGACCACGAACGCCACGCGGTCGCGCATCCCCAGGCGCTCCACCGTCTCCACCACCTGCCCGAGGGCGCGGTCCGCGGCGCCCACCGCGCGGCGCGTCATCGGGTTGTTGCGCCCGCGCTCGTGCTGCATGTGGTCGGTGCCGATCAGGTGCATCAGCAGCAGCGTGGGCCGGTGCCGCTCGAACAGGTAGGCGGCCATGCTCCCCACCCGGTCCTCGCGCGCGAGCCGGCCCAAGCCGAAGTTCTCGCCGCGCAGCCGCCCGGTGGCCTCGCGCTCCAGCTCCTCGAACAGCCCCGGCGGCGTGGTGGCCGCGCGCACCGGCGCGATGAAGTCCGCCTGCGCGTAGCGCTCGGGCCACACGTCCGGCACGTTCCAGTCGATCGCCGCCCCCACCGTCACCGGCCACCCCACCGAGGCGGTGGTCCCGCCCGCCGCGCGCACCGCGTCCCACAGCGTGGGCACGCGGATGTGCGACGCTTCCCAGAGCCACGCCTCGGTCCGCCGCTCCGGCAGGAAGGGACGGTTGGACCCGATTCCGTGCCGCGCCGGAAGCGCGCCGGTGACGAGCGTGGTGTGCGCCGGGTAGGTGAGCGAGGGAAAGACGCTGCGCACGCCGTCCGCGCGCACGCCTTCGAAGGCGAGCTGCTGCAGCGTGGGCGCGGGCCAGGTCTCGTCGGCGTAGAACTCCGGCCGCAGCGCGTCGATCGACGCGACGATCACGTGATCGGCCCGCCCGTTCGGCGTGCGCGTCCCCGCCGCCCGCTCGATCCCGTCCGCCTCGATGCGATGCCCTTCCGCTCCTCGCATCCCCTCTCCGGCCAGGCGTTCATCTCCAGGGGGCAGCGAACCCGCGGCCCTCACGGCGTCCTTCGGCCAGAACCAGGCCGTCGGCCCGCGCGGCGTCACCCGGGGACGGTGCGGACGACGGTGATGTCGCGCTGCGTGGCGGAGGAGGCGCCGGAGCGGGTGCGGACGGAGACCTCGAGCACGTAGGCGCCGGGCGGGACGCGGGGAAGGGCGATGGCGAGCGAACGCGCCAGCACCGCGGCGGCGGGGGGCTCCTCGACCCAGCGCATGCGCACCGGGGTGACGGCGCGAGAGAGGCCGATGGCCTCGGCGGCGCGGCGGACGCCACCGGGGGGACGCCGCGCCAGCGCGACGGAGAAGGTGACGCTGTCGGCGCCGCCGCGGAGGCCGTAGACCTCCCAGTACAGCGCCAGCCGGTCGCCAGCGGCGAACACCGTCGTCCCGCGCGCGAGCGGCGCCGCTTCGTCGAGCGACGTCGGGCGCGCGTCGGCGCGATCGAGCAGCAGGACGTCGGAGATGGAGAGCCCGGCAGTTCCCACGCGGCGCAGGTCGACTCCGAAACGGACACGGGCGGCGCGGCGGGAGACCGGCTCGCGCGCCTCCAGGCTGAGCACCGCCTGCTCGGCATCCGCGCGCAGACGGAAGACGGCGCGCGTTCCGCCCACGCGCTCCGTCCGCGCCACGGGCGGCGAGTCGGGGTCGCGCATCAGGACGGCGCCGGCGTCGAGGACCGGCGCGGGCGGGAGGCTGTCGGGCTTCATGGCGAAGGCGGCGACCACCTCCGCGCGGCCCTCGCGGCGGAAGACGGCGACCTGGTGCGGAAGCGGATCGAGGCGGCGGACGCCGGGAGGCGCGTAGACGGTGTGCGCGAGCTTCTCCTCGGTCTTCCAGTCGTCCGCGGTGATGGCGAAGGGGTCGCGCGCCATCATGAGCGTGGGGATGAACTCGAAGCTGGGCGCGTAGTGCGTCACCACCCCGCCGTCCCCCTGTCCCGGGCGGGGACGCAGCCGCTCCCACCCGGACGGCTGCCCCCAGCGTACCAGGATCTCGCGCAGGTCGTCGGCCCAGAAGAGGCCCTCGGTGGTGCGCGCTCGGTCCTGAAAGCGGTCGGCGACAAGCCGGGCGTAGTGCTCGGTCAGGCGGTCATTCCCCGCGTCCAACCAGAACGGGTCCGCGAGCCACCAGAGGCGCCGGACCGCTGCGGAGCGCGCCGCGGGATCCATCCGCCGCAACGCCTTCGCGTCGTCGTCCACGACGGCCGGCGCGGGGTTCTCCCACTCGCGGCGCTCGGCGGACGGCATCGCGCCGACGGCGGCGGCGAAGGCGCTCGCGGCCGCGGGGTAGTCGCCGGCGTAGTGGAGGGCGTAGCCGTCGAGGGCGAGGCACCACCAGCGGGCCGCGCGGCACTCGCGGGCGGCGCGGGAGGCCTCCGCGGGGCGGCCTGCCTCGACCAGGTAGCGGACGCGCTGGCCGGCGATCCACGCGTCGCCGGGGCTGGCGGCGCCGGCCTGGTCGAGGGTGGCGATGAGCTCGGCGCGCTCGCGCTTCACCGCGTCGGGCTCGGGCGGGGGCGTCCAGTCGTTCTCGGTGTCGTTGCGCCACATGCAGAACCGGCCGATGGGCTCGTCGCAGTCTCCGCCGCCGCCCTGTTCGTTCGTCCAGGGGAAGTGGCGGTACCGCGTCCGCTCGAACGCCGCCTGGGCCGAGTGTGCGCCACGAAGCACCCGCGCCGAGTCCGGCCGCGCGCCGAGGCCGCCGCGCGCACGGAGGCTCGCCTGCTGCGCGCCGGCCCCGGAGCCGAGCAGCGCGCAGCCGGCGAGCGCCAGCGCCGTGGAGCGGACGAGGTTCATCGCGTGGTCGAGCGGGGAAGATTCATCGCCACCTCTCGTCTGCAGAGAATGTGCGACGAAGGTGAGGTGGGACAGGTTACGTGCGTGTCCGCGGGCAGCCCCCTCCCCGGATTTTCGGCGGACGGTACTGCTGTCCGCGAAAATCCGACCCTCCCACGAGGGGAGGGTGAATCGCTTCGCTCACCAACTGCACGGAGAAACGCAGGGCCATCACCTCCCCCACGCTGTTTGGGAGAGGTCGAAAAAGGCGATCAGCAGTACCGATCGCCTTTTTCGGGTGAGGGGTGCCTTCGGGTGAGGGGTTACCGCTCGTCGGCGACGTTGCGGTAGCCGAAGGCGAAGGCGATGGCGACCAGGATCATCAGCAGCACCCCGTAGGCCGACGCGCCGCCGAAGTCGAAGGCGCGAAGCTGCGAGAGCATCTCCATGCTGATGGGGCGCGTGCGGTTGGTGTAGAGCAGGATGGACGCGACGAACTCCCCCAGCGCCGTCACGAACGCCAGCAGCGCCCCCGCCGCCAGTCCCGGCAGCACCAGCGGCAGCACCACCCGCCGCATCGAGGTGGCGGGCGAGGCGCCCAGCGACGCGGCGGCCTCCTCCAGCGCGGGGTCGAGCTGGCGGAAGCTGGAGAGCGCAGCGCGCGTCACCAGCGGCACGTTGCGGATGAAGTAGGCGAGCGGCAGGATCGCGAAGGTGCCCACCAGCACGATGCGGCCTTCGAGCGGACGGTTCACGCTGAAGGTGGTCGCCAGCGCGATCGCCAGCACGGTGCCCGGGAGCGCCCACGGCAGGGCCACCAGCGCGGAGACCAGGCCCTTCGCGCGCACCCTCGTCCGCGCCAGCAGGTACGCGGCGGCGAAGGCGAAGGCGACGTTCGCCAGCGTGGCCGCGGTCGCCATCTGCAGCGAGTTGAGGACCGGGCGGAGTTGCTCGGCGTCGGAGAACATCCGCCGGTACGGCTCGGCGGAGTAGACCGGCGGGAGCACCTGCGTGGTCCACGTGCCCTCGGGGACGAACGACACCAGCAGCACGGTGAGGTGCGGCAGCAGCAGGAAGCCGACGAAGGCCGCGGCCGCCAGCGTGAGCATCCACCCGCGCCCTCCCGGTGCGGGCGGTGCCGCGCCGAGGCCCTTGGACGCGCCCGTGTAGTCGCGCGCGCCTTCGTAGCGCTGCAGCGGGACGAGGAAGGCGAGCGAGACCAGCGCGAGCACCACGGCCTCCACGGCCACCAGGCCGCCCTCGCCGTTCAGCTTGCTCGCGTAGAGCTGCGTGGTCAGCACGCGGAAGCCGCCGCCGAACACGTAGGGGGCGCTGAACGAGGCCATCGAGGTCATGAACACCAGCAGCGCCGCGCCGCCCAGCGCGGGCGCGAGCATCGGCAGGGTCACGCGGCGGAGCGTGGTCCATCGCCCCGCTCCGAGCGCCGCCGCGGCCTCGGCGTAGGCCGCGTCCAGGCGCGCCAGGCCGGCGGTGGTGAAGAGGTAGAAGTAGACGTACATGGTGTAGGCATGCACCAGCAGCACCGCCCACGCGCCGTCGAGCCGCCAGGGCGCCTCGCGCAGCCCCAGCGCGAGCTGCACGCCGCGGGTGAGGAACCCCGTCTCGCCGTAGAGGAAGAGGAAGGAGATGGTGCCGACCAGCGGCGGCAGCAGAACCGGCATCGCCGCCAGCCCGCCCAGCACCCGCCGCCCGGGGAAGTCGCGGCGCGCGAAGAGGAACGCGAGCGGCACGCCCACCAGCGCCGAAAGCGCCACGCTGACGAGCGAGATCCACACGCTGTTCCAGAGCGCCTTCAGCTCCGACGCGCTGCCGAAGAACCGGGCGTAGTGCGCGCCGGTGACGCGGCCTCCGTCCAGGAAGCTGTCGCCCAGCACGTAGACGTTGGGATAGAGGACCAGCCAGAGCAGGATCCCCACCACGCCCGCCGCCAGCAGCCACGTTCCCTTCGCGCCTCTGCGCTCCCGTCCCCTCACGCGACGACCCCTTTCAGATTACGCCAGCGCTCGCTAAGCTGTTCGTCGACCACCGCGCCGCGCGGTTCATCACCCGACCAATCAACGCGGTCGGCAGCGCGAACGCCAGACGGGCCGGCGCCACCACTTCTGCGTTCCCGCCCCGCGTCGACCGCGAGCGGCACCAGACGCCGCCGCGGGCGCGTCGTCCCCCCCCATCACCACGACCGAGGAGAAGCAGGATGCGAAAGCTGCGGCTGGACCCCGAGGCGCTGCGCGTGGAATCGTTCGCACCGCGCGAGGAGCGGGGCGGCACGAAGGGCACTGTGCGCGCTCATTCGTACGTAACGGTCGATCCTTACGTGAACGCGTGCTCCGAGCCGGCCAGCCAGTACTGCATGGAGACCGACTTCCACTGGTACACGTGCGGCAACTCCTGCGTCAACATGTGCTTCCCTACCGGGACCGATCCGGGCTGCTACGACTGATATGACGTCACGGCGGCCCAAGATCCCGAACTTCTCGACCAAAGGAGCCGACGATGCGCAAGCTGATGCTGGAGTTGGACGCGCTGGAGGTGGAGACGTTCGACCCGGATCTGGAAGAGCCTGAGGGCGAGGGCACCGTGCTCGCGCACGCGGCCACGCTCAACCCCAGATCGTGCGGGGGCACCTGCATCCTTACGTACATCTGCGGCTGCGGAGATCCTACCGCGGTCGACCCCACGTGCTCGGGCGAGCCCCAGTGCGGGTGAGATTCGTGTCCGGGCGATGACCACACGAAACCGAGGAGACCAGATGGAGATGACCGGCAAAAAGCTGCGCCTGGAGGTCGACGCACTCCAGGTGGAGTCGTTCCGCCCGGAACGCGACGGGCTGAGGGACGGCGGCACCGTACACGGGCAAAACAGCCCGCCGTGCACCTGGTACGGCACCTGTCAGGTTACCTGCGCCTCCACCTGCGCCGGCCCCACCTGCGATCCGCCGTGCGAGAATGACCCAACGATGTACATGACGTGCGTGGAGGGGTGCTACTGGGCCACGGGCGACCCCTGCATCGCCGGCATTCGCTGAGAATCGCGGCGGCGAGCTCGCGCGGAGGCGGCCGGTTCGGCGCCTCCGCGCTGCTGCCGTCAGGGACTGTTGGGAAACCTCGGCCTCAATGGTGAGTCCGGTCTAAAAAGCCTGCCCAGGTGCTTGCAGCATGGGTAAGCTGCTGGTAGAATATGGCTTAGCCTACCTGACGGTTCTCTCCCCTCCCGAGCCGCGCGAGCCGTGTTTCGTCGCAAC
>DASYJZ010000486.1:0-3674 GCA_035995965.1 Longimicrobium sp.
ATGGATCTCCATCGTCCGCGCGTCGATGTGCGGCTCCAGCGCGTCGAACGGGTACGGCAGATCGGGCAGTGTGAACGGCATCGCGCACCTCCATCGGGTTCCAGGTCCGCCCTTCCCCTCCCCGCACCCCCGCCGGGACCCGCATAGCGCGGTGCGTAAGGGCCGCGCGCGGCGCGTTGCCGGGCGCGGAGCTCCTGCGCTGAAGGTAGGGGACGACGGATGTTTCGCCACCGCGCGGGCGTGCGCGGCGCGTGCGGAAAACGGTAGCAAGAAGCGCCCCCTCCCGCGCGGGGAGGGGGCGCTTCGTGTCGCGCGTCCCGAGAGAGCCGGCGGTCAGTCGCCCGCGCGCTCGTCGGCGACGCCGGGGATGCGGACCCCGCTCAGCCGCCAGCGGGCGATGCCCTCGCGGCGCATCAGCAGCGCCATGCGCTCGTGGCCGTCGTCCTTGCTGACGAAGTGCACCACGAACAGGTCGAAGCCCTCGTAGCCGCGCTTCACCTTCACGTTCTTCACCCGCACCCGCGAGTCGCCGTCCGAGCCGCGGCGCTGACCGGGGCGCTCGCCCTCGGTGAGCGCGGCGATCCCCTGCGGCGTGACCACCGCGTCCACCACCGGCCCGGCGACGGCGCCCGCCAGGATCCCGCCGAGCATCCCCAGCGGGTTGCGCTCGCGGCCGACGGAGTGCTCCACCGCCGAGCGGACGTTCCCCTTCACGCTCTCGCGCAGCGAAGGAAAGTCGACCAGTTCCGCCATCGCCTGCTCGTCGCCCTGCCGGGCCGCCTTCTGCAGCTTGTTCATCGCCAGGTAGGGCGTGAAGTACAGCCACACGCCGGCGAAGAGGGCGGCGAGCACGAGCAGGGTGGAGAGGGAGCTTCTCTTCTGTGCCATGGACGTGGAATGTCGATTGGTCGAGACGATGCGGAGGAGCAAAGATAACCGCTTGCGGCACAACGCGGAACCCGCGATCCCCGCGTGAGCCGGATCCCGTAAACTGCATCTCGCGCAGGGCCGCGGAGCCGCGGAGAAACCGCCGCGCATCTCCGCGGCTCTGCGGCTCCGCGTGATACCAGATCCCGCGATTGGCTGTGCGTTCCTGGAGTGTATCGATGGGCCGGCTATAGATCCTTCGGCCTGCCAAGTCTTTGCCGGATAGAAGGATCAGACGAGGTCGGGCCTCAGGATGACGTCTTTGGGGTCGTGCACGAATGCACGGTTGATCGTGGGGATCGGCATGAGATGCTGTTGCCGTTCAGCGGGGGACGAGCACGTCGATGCCGCCAGGGACGCAGCGGACGCGGAGCGGGGTCTCGCCCAGGAGCTCGCCGTCCGTCTCGGTGAACACGGGAGGGTCGCTCTCGATGGTGACGTCGCGGGCCTGCAGGTAGAGCATGCGGTCGTCGCCCGCGTGCTGTTTCCGGTGGAGGCGCCAGAACATCGAGGTGGCGTGCGTGAAGCTGCGGGGCGCGAAGATGCAGACGTCGAGCTTGCCGTCGCGGTGCGAGCCGCCGGGGGCGATGCGCATGTTCAGCGCGGGGGGGTTGCTCACGATGAAGCCCATGTTCGCCGTCAGCACCACCGCCGCCTCCACCTCCAGCCTCTCGCCGTCGGCGGTGATGGTGTAGCGCGCGGTGGGCGGGTTGGCGGCGACCTTCAGCGCCGCGTACAGGTAGGCGCCGAACCCCCAGCGGTCCTTGAGCTCGCGCGTGGCCAGCGCCACCACCGCCGCGTCCCACCCCGTCCCCGCCGCCACCGCGAAGTAGCGCCCCCCCACCACCTGGCCGAGGTCCATCGGCGTGGGGACGCCGTTCACCACCACGTCGACCGCCGCCTCCAGCGAGCGCGGGATCCCCAGGTTGAACGCCACCTGGTTGCCGGTTCCCTTGGGCACGATCCCCAGCGGCACCCCCGTGCCCGCGAGCCCGGTGATCACCTCGCCCACCGTGCCGTCGCCGCCCGCCGCGACCACCGCGCGGTACCCCTGCTCCGCCGCCTCGCGCGCGAAGCGGACGGCGTCGCCCGGGCCGCGCGTCTCCACCATGTCGAAGCGCGCGCGGCGTGCGGCGAACGCCCCCGCCAGCAGCCGTAGCACGCGGTCGGTGTCGGCGCGCCCCGCCACGGGGTTCACCACCACCAGCGTGCGCCCGGCGTTGGGGTCCTGCGTCCCCTCGCCCGTGGCGGGGGTGTCCACGGTGGCTAGCGGATGATCCATTCGTCGCGCTTGGGCTCGCGGCCGTCCCACTCTTGCTTGAACTGCTCGTACCCCTGGCGGCCCATGATGCCGTACGTGAGCTGCTTGCCCAGCTCCACCCCCGGCTGGTCCATCGGGTCGATCCCGTAGAAGAAGCCCGCGTACACCGTCGCGATCTGCAGGAGCATGAAGAGCCCGCCGAGCGCGTGCGCGTCCACCCGCGGCAGCTCCAGGGTCATGTTCATCCGCCCGCGCTTGGCGAGCGCCGCCTCGGTCGCCAGCCGCTCAGTGTCGAGCAGCTCGCCCAGCGTGCGGCCGCCGAGGTATCCGAGCTCACCCAGCTCCGCGTGCAGCCGGGGGATGGTCACGTCCACCGGCCGCTCGCGCACGGCCACGAAGGTGATGGTCTTGTCGAAGGGCCCCTCCACGTACTCCTGCACCTGCGAGTGCTGGTCGGTGGCGCCGAGCGCCTTCACCGGGGTGGGGCCCGCGAAGACGTCTTCGCCCGCGCGGTTCTTCCGCTTGCCGAGCGACTCGGCCCAGAGCTGGCGGAACCAGTCGGCCACGTCCTTCAGCGGGTCGGAGTAGGGCATCATCACCTGCACGTTGGCGCCCTGCTCCGTGTCCGCCAGGTACTGCAGCGCGCCGAAGACCCCGGCCGGGTTGCTGCGCAGCTCATCGGTCTCGCAGCGCTCCCGCATCTCCGCCGCGCCGGCGAGGAGCGCGGAGACGTCGATCCCCACCATGGCCGCGGGGAGGAGCCCGACGGCGGAGAGCACCGAGAAGCGGCCGCCGACGGATGAGGGGATGGGAAGCGTCGCGATCCCCTCGGCGTCGGCGATCTCGCGCAGCACGCCCTTCATGGGGTCGGTGGTGAAGAGCAGGTGGCGCACGTAGCCGTCGCCCAGCTCCTGCTGCAGCCGCTCGCGGACGATCAGGTACTGGCTCATGGTCTCGGCGGTGCCGCCGCTCTTGGAGACCACGTTGAAGAGGGTGCGGCGGACGTCCAGCCGGTCCAGGAACGGGGCGATGGTGGCCGGGTCGACGTTGTCGAGCACGTAGAGCTTGGGGAAGAACTCGCGCTCCTCGTCGCTGAGCTCGTTCCAGACCGGGTGCAGCAGCGCGGTGCGCAGGGCGATGGTCCCCAGCGCGCTCCCCCCGATGCCGAGCACCACCACGTTGCTGAAGGTCTGCCCCACCCCGTCGGCGAACGCCTCGATCGCGCGCACCGTCTCCACCTCGTCCGGCAGCGCGTAGAACCCCAGCTCGCCGGACTCGCGGCGCCTGCGCGCGTCCGCGTGCGCCTCGCGGAAGCGCTCCGCCATCGCGTCCAGCCGCGCCGGGTCGATGCCGTGGCCGCCGCCGAGGCGCGGGGCGAGCATGTTGTTGTAGTCCAGCGTGATGCCGTCTGCGCCCATCTCGCCACCCCCCCGTGTAGGACCCCCGCCCCCCGCCCTGGCGCTTCGCGCCGGTCCCTCCCCCGAAC
>DASYJZ010000487.1:0-1956 GCA_035995965.1 Longimicrobium sp.
GCGCGCGGCGGGGTACCGCTTCCACGAGGGATACGGCCTGACCGAGTGCGGCCCCAACTGCTTCGCCATCTCCGACGAGGAGGCGCTCCGCCGCCCGGGGAGCGTCGGCTGGCCCGTGCCGATGCTGGAGATGCGGCTGGAGCGCGAGGACGGGACGGAGCCCGCGCCCGGCGAGCCGGGCGAGCTGCTGCTGCGCGGGCCGCAGGTCTTCTCCGGCTACCTGGGCAACCCGGCGAAGACGGCCGAGGCGTTCACGGGCGATGGCTGGCTGCGCACCGGCGACCTGGCCGCGCGCGACCAGGACGGCGCCTACCGCATCTGCGGGCGGCGCAAGGAGATGTTCATCTCCGGCGGCGAGAACGTCTTCCCCGGCGAGGTGGAGGCGGCGCTCTCCGACTGCCCCGGCGTGGCCGAGGTGGTGGTGGTCGGCGTGCGCGACGAGCGCTGGGGCGAGGTCGGCCGCGCCTTCGTGGTGCCGCGGAGCGAGACGCGCGTGACCGACGCGGAGGTGATCGCCCACGCCCGCTCGCGCCTGGCGGGGTACAAGGTGCCGAAGTCCATCGTCTTCCTCCCCGAGATCCCGCGGCTGGGCTCCGGCAAGCCCGACCGCCGCGCCCTGAACGAGGTGCCCGCATGACCGCCGCCACCGTGGCCGCGCCCCAGGCGAAGGGCTCCACCCTCCGCTCCACCCTCCGCTACGTCGAGGCCGAGTACGGCGCCGCCGCCGCCGCCGGCGTGCTCGAGCGCCTCCCCGCCGAAGCGCGCGCGCGCGTCGAGGCCGCCGGCGCGACCGACGAGGTGCCGGTGGAGCTGCTGCGCGTGCTCTGGGACGCGGTGGAGGCGTCGATCGGCAAGCGCGATCCCGGCTGGCCGGAGAAGAGCGGCGCGTACTCCATCCAGTCGATGGGCGTGCAGCTCTACGGCGGCATCCTGCGCAAGCGCGACCCGCTGGAGTTCCTCAGCCAGCCCGTCTCGCTCTTCCGGCTGTACTACCAGCCCGGCAACATGGAGGTGGTGGAGGCCGAGCCGGGCCGCGCGGTGCTGCGCCTGGTGGGCTTCCCCGGCGACCCCGTCTTCTGCCGCCGCCAGACGGGCGGCCTGCTGCGCGCCGTGGACCTGGCCGGCGGCGTGCGCCCCTCCGCCCGCCACGTCCGCTGCTCCGTCGAAGGCGACGCCTTCTGCGAGTGGGAGCTCCACTGGGAGCCTCCCCAACCCGCAAAGGATTGATCCCCTCCGAGGTGTACTCGCCCTGACCGAACAGGGACGCGGTCGCGGAGCCGCGGAGAAGCCTGGTGGTTTCTCTGCGGCTCCGCGGCTCTGCGTGAGATTGCAGTTGCCGTTACAGCGGGTTGAACCAGTAGTTCACCTTGATCAGGAACACGTTGTCCGGACGCGCCCGGAAGAGCGCCGCGCGGTCCCGCCCGAAGTCGAAGTCGCCCACGCCCGGCGCGAAGTTGTCGCGCACCTGCTGCCAAGCCACGTACAGCGTCGACCCGGGCCGCCACTCCCACCGCAGCACCGCGTTCCCGCGCAGGGAGCGCACGTTGAAGTCCTCCAGCTGCACGCCGCTGGTCGTGTCGGGCGCGAAGCGGAAGGTGCGCGGGGCCACCAGGTACCTGGTCTGCGCTCCGAAGTCCACCGCGCTGATGAACGGCGCCGCGTACACCTCCAGCGTCAGTCCCGGGGTGAAGGTGTAGTTGAACCGCGTCTCCATCGACAGGATGGTCTGGTCCAGCGCGGTGAACAGGTACCGCCGCCCGAACAGCGCCGCCGGCGTCGCGTCCGGGATGGAGCCCACGTACTGTGCCGGCGCGCGGACCTTCTCCCACGCGGGCCCCACCGACAGGTTCCAACGCGGCGAGGCCTTGAGCTGTACGCCGCCGTTGATCGACAGGTCGCGCCCGCCCGCGTGGTCGCGCTGGTTGAACACGAAGACGTTGCCCACCAGCGGCTTGC
>DASYJZ010000488.1:0-2758 GCA_035995965.1 Longimicrobium sp.
CAATATCTTCGAGCCGCGGGGGGTTGCCAATCGAGTCGAAGGGGAGCTCTGGGGCGTATGGCTTAATGGTGAGACGGGCCAACACGCGGTGGCAACATGCGTCGTCCCCCCAGAGCGAGTCGACGCGCGCCGCGGCGCGACGACGCTCCGAATCGGCGACGCGGTGCTGGAGTTCGTCGGCGAGACACTCAAGGAACAGGCGCGCGTGGTCGGCGGCGGGCACGAAATCGCCTGGGACGTTTGTCTCCAGCCGCTTGCTCCACCGGTAGTCCACTTCCCCTTCCGCCGACTGTACGAATCCGGCTTTCCACGCAAAAAGGTGTTGACGCCTATCCCGCGTGGGCGCCTCGCCGGCTGGATCGAGCTTGACGGGGTCCGCCACGTGCTTGACGGCTGGGACGGTTTGCACGGGCACAACTGGGGGCGCGAACATGCTCTCCGCTACGCGTACGGCAACGGCGTATTCACTGACGGCGCGTACGTGGATGGCTTCACCGCGAAGGTCAGGCTGGGGCGGGTCATTTCGCCATGGCTGTCGCTGGTCGTGGTGCGGCTGCCAGACGGCCGCGAACTGGCGTTCAACCATCCCATGCGTTGGACGAGCGGTCGCCCGCTGATCGAGGACGAGCGCTGGGAGCTTGACCTACCGGGGCCGCACGGAACCCGCGCGCATCTCTCCGTGAGCACCGAGCTACCGGACATGGTCGGCTTGCGGTACCGCTATCCGGATGGGCGAACGGGCTACTGCCTGAACACGAAGTTCGCGCGGGGGCGCCTGCGCGTGGAGGACCACGGCCGGGTCCTGTACGAGGGCACCTCCGAGCACTGCGAGCTCGAGACGTTTGGACCCACGCAGATCGGCGGGATCACCTTTCACTAGTAGTAGTCGAGTACCGCGGGAGCTGGAGGCGAAGCGGTCTCGCGGCCATTGCTGACCAGGCATGGCTCCAATTGTGTGGCCCACGCGGGTTATGGCACTTCTCGGGCGCACAACAGATCCGGTTTCCCCCGCGGCCTTGCCGGAGGAGTTGCCGGATGCTGTATCACGCTGTTCAGCTTTCCTGAGACGTGATGGCGATCAATTCTGCGGACGCGGGACCACTGTATGGATTGCAGCTAGAGTCGGTCGGATCGCCTGCGCCGGGGACTGTCACGGGCGGCCGTCGAACGAACACGCGCACGTGGCAGTGAACGCAATTCATCGCGCTCGCATGATGCGCCCGAGACCCGAATCGAAATGCGTCCAGCCGCTGAACACAACGAAGCCCGGAGCTAAACGCTCCAGGCCTCGCGTAGCTGGGGGCACTGTTTGGTTGTCCCGCTCTGAGCCTAGTCCAGCCTGCTGGTTGTCAGCGGGGACACCAAGCAAAACAGGCCTTGACAGCAGGCTATTCCCAGCACACCTGCTGATACGCGCACGCTCGACATTTCGGCGCCACCCAGCGCGCACCAGGTTCTGCACCAGTGGCCAGAAACTCGCGCATATCTCGCCATCGTAGCGAGCAATTGCCGCTCCAGCGTCGGCGTGAACGGCACTCGTTCCTTGATCCGGCCCGAGAGCGGCACCACACCATAGGGAGGCCGCACGCCGTAAGCCTCCTGGACAAGAAGGCACTGTGCCGCTACTTGCAACAGGTGGGACGGTTGCAACCGTCGTGCGGCGGCGTGAGCCGCGGCGGGTGCCGCCGCACGGAGGCTGCACGACGCACCGCTGCCGCCATGGCCCGGTCGGAGCCTCGACGAGATCGCAGCACGCCTTGACGGCGAGTGCGAGTGGCTCGTCACGAAGGGCCTCCTTTCCAACCGAGCTGGTCACGCGCAACCGCCTGGTTGCCCAGGCTGCGCTTCGGCCGTGGACACAGTGTTCACGCACGGTGACCTGCAGCTCGCCCACGTGTTCGTCGAGGGTGACGAGATCACGGGCGTGATCGACTGGTCCGAGGCACGGCGACGCGGGTGCCGCCGCCCCCGACTCGGCCCCAGCGCCCGCCGCGACCAAGGCGACGGCCGCGGCCTGAGGTTCAGGCCGCGGCGTCCGCCCCACTCGTCGGCCGGGTCAGCCCTCGTCGAACACCAGGCAGAAGGGGTGGCCCGCCGGGTCGAACAGCACCCGCACGTTGTCCTGCGGCTGGAAGTCGGCCACCTTGGCCCCCAACGCGACCGCCTCGGCGACCGCCTCCTCCAGGTCACCGACTTGGACGTCGAAGTGCATCATGGGGCGCTGGGCGCCGTCGGCCGGCGGCCACGTCGGGGCTTGGTAGTCCGTTGCCTGCTGGAGGACTATGAAGATCCCCGGGCGGGCGCCCAGAATGGATGTGCCCGGCTCCTCGTGACCGATTGGCCATTCGAGCAGCTCGGAGTAGAACCTGGCCAGGGCCGGCGGGTCTGGCGCCTCGATGCCCATCCCCCACCACATGGTGCCGGTCCGAGATTTCATGTTCCCACCTTTCGCCGGTGCTGTACGACATCCGCCCACGATCAGATCGGTAACGCTTGGGAATGCTACCGTCACGGGCTGATGTCAATGACTGTTAAGTCTGCTTTGGCTTGACGCTGTGGCCTCGCCGGGCAGCTAATGTCGCGGTATAATCTGCAACGCGAACTCGTGCCCGCAATTCTCGGAGACGACCTCCGCGAACCCGACGCCGCCGTGGCAAGGTGCTGGGCGGAATCTGCGGACCGCCGTGGACCCACGGGAGCTCAGCCCACAACCGCCGCAGCCCCGCGCAGTCCCGGCTGCGCCAACCCAAACGCCGAG
>DASYJZ010000489.1:0-6135 GCA_035995965.1 Longimicrobium sp.
CGCCGGAAGCATCACGCGTGCGTCCGACGCCGCGCACGCCAGGTCGCTGTTCCCCTTCCGAAGGACGCCTCGATGCCCCGACTTCGCCGTCCTGCGGCATCCGCGGTTCGCCGCTGGGGCCAGCGTCTCGCACCCATTGCCCTCCTCGGTATGCTCGCGGGAACCGACTCGGCAACCACCCACCCGGGATTCACCGATGCGCTCGCACGGCTTCAGATCGCGCGCATGATCGCGCCGCGGACGTCCGTGCCCGTGTCCTACCGGAGGTGCATCGAGCACGCGAAGCCTGCGCAGGCCGTCCCCGTTACTCACTGCGGTACAGATGACGCGGGTGCCGCTGCCGCGAGCCGGCTGTGGGTGCGAATGCATCGCGCCGGGGGTGACGCTGTCGATGCACTTCATGGACGTGCGCTCGTCGCGCTGCAATGGCCAGGCGGCGGCAGGGGAATCCATGCAGTGATCGACTCACTCCGACTCGTCGCCCGGGTTTCGCCGCGAACCGAGCCGGCCCTGGTGGATCTTGCCGCCGCATACATCGTTCGCGCCGAGCTACGGCAATCGCCGCACGACCTGATGGAGGCGGTCGAGTTCGCTCGGCGTGCGGCCTCGCTCCAGCCGGGAGATCCTGCAGCCCGCTTCAATCTGGCCCTGGCCGTCGATCGAATGGGACTCGTCGAGCGGGCGGATACGGCCTGGCGGAAGTACCTGGCGGTCGACTCCGTCTCGCCGTGGAGTGGAGAGGCGCGCCGCCGACTCGCGGAACTGCACTCGAGCCATGGTCCGCCTCCGCCTCCAACTGCGGCGATGAGGGAGGTCGCGTGGCGCCGATGGGCTGCGGCTGCTCCGCAGGAGGCGCGCGAGCTCGGCTGGGGACGGGTGCTTCGCGAGTGGGGCGACGCCGTTCTCCACGGCGATTCGGTGCGTGTGGCGGAACGGCTGCGTCTGGCGGCCGCGCTGGGCGAGGCGCTGGAGGCGCAGGGTGGCGACGGCTCGCTGGCTGATGCCGTGCGTGTGATTCGAGCGACCTCGCGTAGAAGGGCGGGTGTACGCGACCTCGCGCGGGCCCATCGGGACTATGCCCGGGCGCGCGCAGCGCTCGATTCCGCTCGTTTCGACGACGTGGCTCGCGTACTCGCCGGGATCAGCCGCCGCGGCCCGCTACCCCAGCCGCTCGGTTGCTGGGTGGCTCTCGCAACCGGTACGAGCCTGGTCTATGCGAATGATCGGAAGGGGGCCGCTGCGGCCATCCACCCCTGCATCGGTCGCGGTGACAGTCTGCGATATCCGGCGCTCGCCGCGAGAGCCCGCTGGATCCGCGGCACGGCCGAACTGCGGGAGAAGCGGAATGCCGAAGCTCACGGCTGGTACCTGGCAGCAGAACGTCTTTACGCGCGCGCCGGCGAGCAGCAGAACCGTGCCGCGCTGCAGTACCTCATCGGTGAGCCCCTCTTCCGGCTCGGACGGAACGACGAGGCATATCTCTGGATGCACCGCGCAACGGTGGAACTGAGGCCGTACCGCCGCTCCCCGTGGCTTCACGACGTCCTGTGGATGCTTGCGCAAACCGCGCGCGAAGACGGCCTCACACAGGCCGCGGCCGAAATCCAGGCGGAGGGCCTGCAGGTGGGCCTTGCGACGGGGCAGCCCCACCTAGTGGTGGAGGCATATCTGGCCCGCGCAAGGGTGCTCGCCGCCGCGGGAAAGCTGTTCGAAGCCCGGGCGGACGTAGACCGTGCGCGTGCCATGATCCCGGGGCTCGATTCGGTGGTGGTAAGACCGTTCTTCATGGCCGATCTGGAAGAAACCGAGGCGACAACCATCCGTTCCCCAGAGCGCGGTGTCGAGCACCTTCGCTCCGCGGTGCGGAGATGGCGGAACCAGGGTAACACCCTCCGGCGTGTGAGCGCACTCGGGAAGCTGGCCGACGCGGAGCTGGCCGCGGGCGATACCGTTGCCGCCGCCGCCGACCTCGACAGCGTTCTGGTCGCCGTAGAGAACGACGCCGTCCCCAGTCCGCGTGACCGGGCGTTGATGCTGGACGCGGCGCGATCGACCTTCGACCGGTTGATGCTGATCCGGGCTGCCCATGGCACCGCCCGGGATGTTCTCGCGGTGCTGGAGCGCGGCCGGGCCTCGTTCATCGCGCGCCGACCGGGGTCGCGCCCCAGTGGACGCCACCTGCGTCTTGCTGCGCCGCCCGGGATCGTGGTGGTGGAGTATGCCCTGGTGGGAGACGTGCTGTTTGCGTTCGTGGTTCGCGATACGATCGTGCACCTCGTCCGCACCGATCTCGTCCGCACCGACCGGGGCCGCGCGGGTCTGGTGCAGCACATCGACGCGGGGACCGCCGCCCTGGAGCTGGGCGTCTCCGAAGCAGCCCTGCTTCCTGGACTGGAGGAGTTGTTCGACCAGCTGGTTCGACCCCTGCGCGCGCATCTGGGCGCGCCCGGAACGCGGCTGGTATTTGTCGCGGATGGAGAGATCGCCGGGGTGCCATTTGCCGCGCTGCGCGACTCGGTCCGTGGGACCTACCTGATCGAGGACTACCCGCTCGGATTCGCAAGCACTCTGGCGGACGTGCGGCCACCGCGGGCGTACGGGCCAATCCAGCGCGTGCTCGTGGTCGCCGATCCGGCGTTCGACTCTGCCTCCAATCCAGAACTCAGCCGGCTACCGAGCAGTGTGCGCGAGGCACGGGCGATCAGCCGCGAATACCGGACGGGCGACACACTCTTCGCCGAGATGGCACAGATCGAATCCCTCACAGTTCGAGTCGTCGGAGCCGATGTGGTGCATCTTGCCGTGCACGCGGTTTCCGACAACGAGCAGACTGACCGCTCCTACCTGCTGCTAGCGGCGTCACGTGGTGAGTCCGGCCGGCTGTCGGCGGCCCAGGTTCGGCAGATGGACCTGCGTCGCACCCGCCTTGTCGTTCTCTCTGCCTGTCGTACCGCAACCTCGCACGGGGGGCGTTCCGGTGGGTTTGCTGGCTTGGCAGGTGCAGTTCTCGAAGCCGGGGCGGCGAGTGTTGTGGGAACGCTGTGGAAGGTGAGCGACCGGCTCACTGAACCGCTCATGGTTACGTTCCACAGAACGTATCACGCTTCGGGCGATGGACCTGCCGCTCTACGGCATGCGCAACTGCGAATGCTCCGGTCCGCAGACCCGGAGTTGCGCTCCCCCTCGGCGTGGGCGGGGTTTCGTTACGCGGGGAACTGACCCAACCGGCAAACTCCCGGCGAAAGGCGCAATTCTTCGAACCCGGCCCTCTAACATGCAAGACGTGTCGATCGGGGTGGGAGACCGGAGTCCGATCGTTCGCCGGTTGGCAGGCGTTCCGACTGCGAGTCTTCGTTCCAGGCCGGCTGACGGCACACCCTGTCGACTCCGAAACCGGAGTTGCTGGTGGTTGCTGCTGGAACCGCGCGCGTATCCGTCGACCTCCAATGTGAGGAAACAGCCATGCAAGTCAGTATCATCTTTTCCGGAGCCTGTCTTTTCGTACCCGCGCGCATGCCGGACCGGATGTTCGTCCTGCTTCCCGCGAGTTCCGACGCGATGCGGCATTCACCCATCCTCGAGTTCGATATCGCACAGCTCACCCAGGGAAACGCCGAGACAGCCAAGTTCTACGTTTATCGCTCGCTCCGGAATCGGCGCCTCGACCTCCCGGGTGCGGGCGCGACGCTGGCGCTGTGTCCGGAGATCGTGAACCTGCGAGACGTCACCAGCAGCGAGGTCATACCGCAGCTCCTCACCGATGCCCCCGGGACGCTGCTCGCGTCGAGAGTGACTCTCGGTGCAGGGGCGAACGTCGCCGTGCGCGCCGATGCCTGCTGGCAATGGAACGGCGCCATCCGGAGAATCGCTCACCAGGTGGAGTGGGTCTTCGACAGCGCCGAGGACCACCTGGACCTGACGCTTACGCAGCTCAACCCGAGTTTGGCCGAGGTCAAGCTTCCCCGCCTGTTCCCAGTCGGTTCGACGCTGCGGTTGTTCATCTACAACGTGCCGCCCGAGGAACTCCTCATCGATCCGGTCGACGCGGAGGAGCCGCCGCTGGGCTCTGCGCCGGAACACTTCGGGCTGATGTTCCCGTTGTTCACGGCGCCGGTCCGAACCGGCTTCCCGCTGTATGCGGGTCAGGCCAAATGTGCGCCGGTGAACTGCAGGGCCATCGTGGAGCGTGGAACTCCGTTCACCTGCCTGGCCGGAGGCGTTCAGCCGTAGTGCTCACGGGTAGGAATGCACCCGGTAACAATTCCGTCCAGCTAATTCTCGCGAGGGGGTTCAAGCGATGGTCATCATGGAATCGATCCATATCGGGGTCTCACGGGCCTCGCCAGGGACCTGCTGCAATGGCGACGACACCGGTTCCAGCGAAAATGATGCGCAATCCCTTGCCCAACTGGCAACCACGCTCGGATTCATCAGCCGCACGGTGCTGGTGGCCCCGGGCGACGCGACCCGCACGCGCCTGATCGGCGAGTTCGACCGGGTGGTACAGAAATTCGCGTTGAACGGCCAGGAAGGAGGGTTGCTGCTGCTCACCTTCGCCGGTCACGGGTGCAGGAAGAAGGTGAGCTCTCCGCCCGCGCCGCTCAAGGGCAAGGCGGACACCTGGTGCCTGCATGACGGACAGTTCCACGATTATGAGCTCCTGGCGCAGCTCGCGCGGTTCCGCTCGACCGACCGCATCGTGATCCTTTCGGACAGCTGTCACAGCGGCGGGTTGGTTTCGGTTTTCAACCTGCCGGCACTCCTCCAGCACGCGTGGGCGAGTCTCCTCAAGCTGGCAGTTGCCCCCCTCGAGATGCCGCTGCCTCCCGGATCTCCCGGTGCTTGGGCGTTCGACTCCGCGCGCTGGCGTCGCCTCAAGGCGCAGGCGGAACAACTCCCGTCGATCACGGCCCACGTGCTGTTGCTGTCTTCCTCGGAAGAGAACCAGTCTTCCTCACAGACCGAGCATGATGGGGTGTTCACGGCGGCGATCCTGGCCCAGGCCCCGACCGGGTTTCTGAGCTACCTGTCTTGGTTCGAGGCTGTGAAACGCGAGGTTCACAAAAAACCCGACCACCAGTCACCCGGGTGGATTCCGCTCGACGGGTGCTCTGCGTTCTGGAACCAGACGCCCTTCAATCCTGCGCCGGTGACGTGTTGACCCGGGATAGGCCGGAAGGCGCGACGTAGAGGCCGATCAGCCGCTGATTGCCCTCATCTCGAAGCGTTCGCCCTATCCTGCGGCCGGAAGAAACCCCGGTCCGAGCTGCTCCTCATCCTGTCTCCTGGCGGGCGCCGATCCCCGCTGCGAGCAAAGAGCTGTCCCGTCCCGCTGGCGTTAGCCGTGCCCCCGCACCGCGTGCGGCCGGTAGGGCGCCTCCAGCCGCGCGATCTCCTCGTCCGTCAGCGTGAGCTTCACCGCGCGGATGGCCGTGTCGAGGTGCGCGAGCCTGGTGGCGCCGACGATGGGCGCGGTGACGGCGGGCTTCGACAGCAGCCACGCCAGCGCCACCTCGGCTGGCGAGACGCCGCGCTCGGCCGCCACCGCGCGGGTGGCCTCCACCACCTCCCAGTCGCCCGGCTCGGTGTAGAGCCCGCGGCCGTACTCGTCGGTGGCGGCGCGCGCGGTGCTGGCGCGGTCGTCCAGCGACACGCGGCTGCCGGCCAGGAGGCCGCGCGCGAGCGGCGACCAGGGGATCACCGCGATCCCCTCGGCGCGGCAGAGCGGGATCATCTCCCGCTCCTCCTCGCGGTAGACCAGGTTGTAGTGGTTCTGCATCGACACGAAGCGCGCCCAGCCGTTGCGCTCCGACGCGCTCAGCGCCTGCGCCATCCGCCACGCCCACCCCGAGCTGGCGCCCACGTAGCGTACCTTGCCCGCGTGCACCAGGTGGTCGAGCGCCGCCAGCGTCTCCTCGATCGGCGTCGCCGCGTCGAAGCGGTGGATCTGGTAGAGGTCGATGGTCTCCACCCCCAGCCGCCGCAGGCTCGCCTCGCACGCCTGCACCACGTGCTTGCGCGAGAGGCCTGACAGGTTCGGCCCCTCGCCCATCGGCCAGAACACCTTCGTGGCCAGCACGATCTCGTCCAGCCTGCCGTACTCCCGCAGCGCCCGCCCGGTGACAGATCTGAAGA
>DASYJZ010000490.1:0-2781 GCA_035995965.1 Longimicrobium sp.
ACGACGCCGGCTGAACGACCGTCACACCGGGAGCATCCATGGCACGCCAGGACACCACCGACTTCCTCACCGCCTTCGCGGTGGGCGCCGTGCTGGGGATCGGGGCCACGCTGCTGCTGCGCGGCCGCCCGCAGACCGCCAAGGAGCGCCTGCTGCGCGAGCTCAAACCCTACTACCGCAAGAAGATCGGCGGCGGGCGGGTGGCGCGCGGGGTGCGCCGCGGGCGCGGCCACCCGGGCGAGATGGCCGACGACGCCATCGACACCGGGCGCGAGCTGCTCTCCGAGTTCCGCGACGAGGTGAAGCGCATCGTGGAAGACGCGCGCGACGAGCTGGTTGAGGCGCTGGAGGACAAGGAGCCCGGCGCGGCGCGCAAGCGCTCCCGCCGCAAGCCGGCCGCCGCCGAGGAATGAAGGCGCGGCGGGGCGCGGTGCTCGCGGTCCTCGGGGTGGCGCTGCTGCTGGTGGCGCTCACCCCGTCGCACGCGTACGCCTGGGCCCCGGGAACGCACGCCTACCTGAGCTGGCAGGTGCTGCAGTCGCTGCAGCTCCTCCCCGAGGCCATCCGCACCCTGCTGGCGGCGTACCCGTACGACTTCATCTACGGCTCGCTGGCGGCCGACATCTCCCTGGCCAAGAAGTACGTCCCCGAGGGGCGCCACTGCCACCACTGGCACATCGGCGAGGAGATCGAGTCGGTGGCGGGGAGCGACCGGATGAAGGCGGTGGGGATCGGGTACCTCACCCACCTCGCGGCCGACACCATCGCGCACAACTTCTTCGTCCCCCGGCAGCTCCTGCTCACCTCGTCCACCAAGGGGCTGGGGCACTCGTACTGGGAGGCGCGGATGGACCGCCACGTGGGCGAGGAGTACATGGCGCTCGCCCGCCACGCGGTCACCGAGCACGACCACTCGCAGGCGGACGCGCTCTTCGACGAGGTGCTGTCGGGGACGCTCTTCTCCTTCCGCACCAACCGCCGGATCTTCCGCGGGCTCATCCGCTTCCAGGACAACGACCGCTGGCAGGGGATCTTCGGCACGCTGGTGAACCTGTCGCGGTGGGACCTGACGGACGCGACGGTGCACGAGTACGTGGTGCGCTCGTTCGACTACGTGATCGACTACCTGCAGCGCCGGGGCGACGCGATCCCCCGCGCGCTGGACCCGATCGGCGAGCACAACCTGGACCTGTCCAAGCGCGTGCGGCGGATGGCGCTGCGCGACGGGGCCGCGGAGCGCCCCGAGCTGCTGGCCGAGATGGCCGACGAGTTCTTCCCCCTCCCCGACATCCCCTTCGGGCACCTGCGCTCGAAGAAGCGCGGAAACGGCAGTGCGCCCCCACCGGGAAGCCGCTGACCGCGGCGTCGTCGTCCCCCATACCTCTACAGATTTTCTCACGGCAGCAGCGGCGGCACCGCCGCCGGTCCCCGGGTCTTCACCGCTTCACGCCTTCCGTGCGGAAAGCACGCGCGCAGGGCCGTCTCACAGAGAGGACCGCAGCCACCTTCTCTGGAGACCTTCATGGCCACGAAATTCGCAACCGATCTGGTCGCGCTCACCCAGACCGAGCACGACAAGTTCCACCTGGAGGACGAGCACGACCCCAAGCTCTCCGCCGAGATCAAGCGCTTCTGGACGGAGCTCGGATTCCTGTTCCCGGGGGTGAGTACCCCGTGGTCGGCCGTGTTCGTCTCCGACTGCATGAAGCGGGCGGGCGCGGCCTCGGGTGAGTTCCACTTCGCCGCGGCCCACTCCGAGTTCGTGTTCAAGGCCATCGAGAACGAGAAGGCCGGCACCGGCGTCTTCCGCGCCGTTCCGATCGACAAGCACGCGCCGCAGCCTGGCGACGTGATCCAGAACAACCGCGGCGGCCAGACGATCACGTACGACTTCGCGGCCAAGCACCCGGCCTACACCTCGCACTCGGCCATCGTGGTCGACGTCGGCGAGGACACCGATGGCCGCTTCGCGCACACGGTCGGTGGCAACGAGGCGAACTCCATCCGGATGAAGCGGGTCCGGCTCGACTCGGGCGGGCTCATCATCCAGCGGACGCCCGATCCGTTCATCTGCGTGATCAAGAACCTGAAGTAGCCGCGTCCGGCGGCGGTGGGAGGGCAGCGACGGCTTGCGGCGGGGAGACGTGGATGGCACGTTCCTGCGCCGCGAGCCGTCGCGGCCTTCCCACACCCAGCCAGCACCGATGAACCACAGCATCCATCTGCAGCCCGACGAGCTCTCGCGCCTGGTGGTGCAGGCCGCCGCCAACGCGCAGAGCGAGGGCTTCTGGACCGGCCCCGGCTCCGCCGCCGAGGACGCCGGGCGCCACCTGGTCCGCGTGCTGGGCCTGCTGCTGGGCGGCGACGACCACGTCGACACGCGCGAGATGAACCTCTTCGCGCAGGTGCACGCCGCCGCCACGGGCGAGCACCTGGCCCACGACGAGCTGCTCGCCTCCGTCAGCGAGAGCGTGGCCATCGCCGACGACCCCGAGCGGGTGGAGGCGTTCCTCTCCACCACCCCGCCGTTCCTGCGCGCCGTGATCGCGATGGACCGCAGCCGCGGCACGCACAACGCCGAGCAGGTGGTGACCGCCATCGGGGGCCTCGCCCTCGCCGTCCTCGCGGCCGACGGCAAGGCCGAGCCCGAGGAAGACGCCGTGTTCACCACGCACCTGGAACACCTGCGCCGCGAGGTGGCGACGTTGGGGTCGGCGGCGGGGAGCTGATCGGCCAATCTTCCGCGATTCGCGGCGGCCGAGATCCCTCGGCCGCCGCGTT
>DASYJZ010000491.1:0-4375 GCA_035995965.1 Longimicrobium sp.
GCCTGGACGGCCATCGGCGACCCCGCCAACCGCGTTTACTCGGCGCAGGGGCCGCTGCTGGTGCGGTGCACCAACGGCGAGGAGCTGCGGGCCGACAGCGCCGTCATCTACCAGGCCACCAACGAGGTGCAGCTCTTCCGCCGCGTGGACTACCAGGACCCGGGGCGGTCGCTCACCTCCGACCAGGCGACCTACAACTCGCAGACGGGGCGGCTCTACGCCACCGGCAACGTGGTCTTCGTCGACAAGCAGAAGGGCTCCACCCTGCGCGGCCCGGAGCTGGAGTACTTCCGCGCCATGACCGGGCGCCCCGAGTCGCAGATGACGGCGCTGCAGCGCCCGCACGTCACCGTGCGCCCGAAGAGCGGCAGCGGCGCCAACCCGCGGCGGCGCGACCCGATGGAGATCGACGCCGACCGCGTGACCTCGGTGGGCGACCGGGTGCTCACCGGCACGGGGAACGTGATCATCGTCGACAACGGCACCCGCTCCACCGCCGACGAGGCCTTCTACGACCAGACCGCCGACCACGTGGAGCTGCGCCGCAACGCCACCGTGCACAACGAGAAGTACCAGCTCTGGGGAGACTTCATCGCCTCGGACCTGAAGGACGGCTCGGTGTCGAAGGTGGTGGCGCAGACCAACGCGCGGCTGGTGAGCGACCGCCTGACGGTGAACGGCCCGCAGCTCCAGCTCTTCTTCGAGCGCGACCTGCTGCAGCGCATGGTCTCCGGCCAGGTGCCCGGAGCCGCCCCGGTGCGCGACACGGCCTCCGCGCGCGATACGGCCTCCGCCCGCGACACGGCCCGTGCCGCCGCCGGAGCCCCCGCGACGCCCGCACGGGGCGTGGTCCCGCCACCGTCGGCCGCGACCCCGCCTGCCGCGGCGCGGCCGGCGATCCCGGTGCTCGGCCGCGCGCCGGGGGACACCGCCACGGCCCGCCCGCCGGCGCCGGCGGAGCCCGCGGTGCAGCGGCCCCCGCTGGCGCCCGGGTTCCGCTCCGTGGCCGTGTCCAAGGGCTTCCGCATGGAGGCGGACTCGCTCGAGGCCATCCTCCCCGACCAGCGGCTGCGGCGGGTGAACGCCGTCGGCTCGGCGCGCGGCGAGAGCTGGGACACCATCGCCGTCCGCACCGTGCGGGTCGACTCCGGGGGCGCGGCGGGCGTGGCTCCCCCACCGCGCTCGATGACCGAGCCACCGAGCGCGCTCGACCAGAAGGACGTGCTGACGGGAGACACCATCATCGCCTTCTTCCGCGACTCCGCGGCGGCGGACAGCGCCGGGCGGGCTGGGCGGCGCGACAGCGTGCGCCTGGCCGGCCGCCCCGCGGCGCCGCCGTCCGCGGCGGGCGACACCACGAAGACGGAGATCGAGCGGCTGCTGGCGATCGGCAACGCGCACTCCCTCTACCGCATGCACGACTCCACGCAGACGGCGGAGAAGAAGCAGGGGCTCAACTACCTGATCGGCGATCGGATCGAACTGACCTTCAAGGCCGGCGAGGTGGACGTGGCGCACGTGCGCGGGCTCAAGCAGGGGATGTACCTGGACCCGGACAACGCGGCCCCCGGCGACTCCGCCCGGGCCGACACCTCCGCCGCCGGGCGCAGGCGCGCGGGGACGAACGCTGCCGGCGCGCGCCGCCCGTCGGCGCCCGCGGCCGTGCGCCCCCCAGGGGTTCCGTCGCTGACGAACCCGGCCCCGCGACCGTCCACGCCGCCGCCTTCGCAGCCGCGGCCCCCGACCGCGCCGCTCCCGGTTGCGGCGGCGTCCGCGCGTGCCTCCACCGCGCGCGCCTCGACCGCGGCAGCGTCCATCGCGGCGCCGGCGGGAGGGGGACGGACGTGACGGAGCGCAGGCTGGAACGGATCGTCAGCGCCACCGGGCCCGGCGGCGTCTCGGCGCTGATCGCCCTGCGCGCGCTGGCGGCGGCGGACGACGGCGCCCACGCGGTGGACCGCGCGCGCTGGCTCACCCACGTGCGCGAGGAGTACCGCCGCTGGTACGGCGGCGACGGGCAGACGCCGCAGAACTTCGCCGCGCCCGAGACGGAGCGGTACCTGGCCGAGCAGGTGGTGCAGCAGCTCGCCTCCGCCGGCGTCGCCGAGTTCCTGGTGGACCCGGACGGCGACCCCGTGTCGCCCAACGGCGGCGCGCCCTGGAAGGCGGTGCGGCTCTCCCCCTGGGCCGTGGCCGAGGTGCGGGAGGCCGGACCGGACGAGACGCTGGCGCACATCGACGCCAGGATCCGCGCGATCCTGGAGGAGAGCGATGCGGAATCCCCCACCGCCGAGTCGCCGGCCGGGACGCCGGCGGAATCGGGCGAGGGCGAGCACCCGCACCGGCGCAAGTCGATGCTGGTGCCGGGCGGGCTCACGCTCTCGGCCAAGGGGCTGATGAAGAGCTACCGCGGCCGCAAGGTGGTGAACGACGTGGACATCCACGTGCGGCAGGGCGAGATCGTGGGGCTGCTGGGGCCCAACGGGGCGGGGAAGACCACCAGCTTCTACCAGATCGTGGGGCTGATCCGCCCCGACCGCGGCAAGGTGTTCATCGGCCAGCGCGAGCTCACCGGCGTGCCGATGTACAAGCGGGCGCGCGCGGGGATCGGCTACCTGGCGCAGGAGCCCTCCATCTTCCGCCGGCTCACGGTGGAAGAGAACGTGATGGCCATCCTGCAGATGATGAAGCTCACCCGCGCCGAGCGGAAGCGCCGGCTGGAGGAGCTGCTGGACGAGCTGGGGATCAAGCACCTGAGGAAGACGAAGGCGTACGCCCTCTCCGGGGGCGAGCGCCGGCGGCTGGAGATCACCCGCGCGCTGGTCAGCGAGCCGCGCTTCATGCTGCTGGACGAGCCCTTCGCCGGGGTCGACCCCATCGCGGTGCACGACATCCAGCAGATCGTGAGCGACCTGCGGCGGCGCGGGATCGGGGTGCTGATCTCCGACCACAACGTGGAGCAGACGCTGGACATCGTGGACCGCGCCTACATCATGTACGAAGGCCGCGTGCGCGTGTCGGGGACCGTGAGCGAGCTCGTCTGGAACGACGAGGTCGCCGAGATCTACCTGGGTCCCACGCTCACCGCGCGCATGCGCGAGCGCTACGACCACCCTGAATCGGAAGACGCGGCATGAAGACGGGCCTGTACCAGGGGACCACCCTCAAGCAGGAGATGAAGATCAACCCTCGCCTGTACCAGGCGATGGATCTCCTGTACATGCCGCTCCTGGACCTGCAGCAGCACCTCAAGCAGGAGCTCCTCAACAACCCCTTCCTGGACATGGTGGAGGGCGACGTTGAGGAGCAGCAGGAGGAGCGCAAGGACGAGAAGGAGCAGGAGAACGACGACGAGATCGACTGGGAGGAGATTCTCCTGAACGGCTTCGAGACCGGCGGCCGCCGCGAGGAGTACGAGGAGCGCGAGTACTACGAGCCTGTCTCCGTCGATACGAAAGATCTCGGCGACCACCTGCACGACCAGCTCACGCTGCTGCGCCTGAGCGAGCGCGAGCTGCTGCTGGGCGAGGAGATCATCGGCAACGTCTCCGACGAGGGGTACCTGGAGTGCACCCTCGAAGACATCGTCCAGTCGCTGAACGACTTCATGAAGGAGGGCGAGGAGTGGGACGCCGAGCACCCCTACATCCTTCCCGAGGCCGAGTGGATGCTGCGCGTGATCCAGGCCTTCGACCCGGCCGGGATCGGCGCGCGCGACCTGCGCGAGTGCATCCTGCTGCAGTTGCGCGACGGCGTGGTGCAGGAGCTGGTGAAGGAGACCGGCGAGGGCGAGCCGCCGGTGGAGGAGGTGGAGGAGCGGCTGCGCGGGAGCCTGGCCTACCGCATCGTGGACCAGTACTTCGACCAGCTCATCAACCACCGCTGGAGCGAGATCAGCAAGGAGCTCTCGATCACCCCGCGCGACGTGCAGGACGCGGCCGACGAGGTGGCCAAGCTCGATCCCAAGCCGGGGCTCAAGTACGCGTCGAGCGGCGACAACTACATCATCCCCGACCTGATCGTGGAGAAGATCGAGGGCGAGTACCTCGTCTTCCTGAACGACACCTCGCTCCCGCGCCTCAAGCTGTCGCGCACCTACCGCGACATCGCCAAGGACAAGAAGAAGTTCCAGGGCGAGAACAAGGAGTTCATCAGCAACAAGCTGAACAGCGCCAACTGGATGATCCAGGCCATCGAGCAGCGCCGGCAGACGATGCTCAAGGTGATGAACTTCATCGTGGACCGGCAGCGGGAGTTCTTCGAGAAGGGCGTGCAGCACCTCAAGCCGCTGACGCTGCGCGAGGTGGCCGAGGTGATCGACATGCACGAGTCCACCGTCTCCCGCGTGACCAACGAGAAGTTCGTGCAGACGCCG
>DASYJZ010000492.1:0-7535 GCA_035995965.1 Longimicrobium sp.
CCGCGAAGGCGCGCACCTCCTCCACGTCGGCCGCTTCGTCCGCGACGAGGTAGGCGACGAGCCGCTTCTCCCCCGGCGCGTCCGTGCGGACGACCACGGCGGCGTCGCGGACGGCGGGGTGGGCGCGGAGCACGGCCTCCACCTCGCCCGGCTCCACGCGGAAGCCGCGGACCTTCACCTGCGTATCCACGCGGCCGACGAACTCCAGCAACCCGTCCGGCCGCCACCGCGCCAGGTCGCCGGTGCGGTACAGCCGCTCGCCGGCGCGGAAGGGGCTGGCGACGAACTTTTCCGCCGTCAGCTCCGGGCGTTTGAGGTAGCCGAGCGCGAGCCCCGCGCCGCCTGTGTACATCTCTCCCGGGACGCCGACGGGCACCGGTTCCATCCGCGCGTCGAGCAGGTAGACGCGCGTGTCGGCGATGGGGCGGCCGATGGGGATGGGGCCGTCCGCGACCGCGTCGACCGCGTGGCAGGCGGTGAAGGTGGTGTTCTCGGTCGGCCCGTAGCCGTTGGTGAGCGCCGTCCCGGGCAGCTCGGCCAGGACGCGCCGTGCGCGCTCCGGCGAGAGCACGTCGCCGCCGGCCATGAGGTGCCGCACCCCGCGCAGCGCCTGGATGCGCTCGTCCACCACGAGGTTGAACAGCCCCGCGGTGAGCCAGAGGATGGTGACGCCGTGCCTCCGGATCGCCGCCTCGATCCCGTCGACGGAGGGCTGCTCCGATGGATAGAGGGCGACGCGTGCGCCGTTCAGCAGCGCCGGCCACGTCTCCAGCGGCGACGCGTCGAACGCCGCGGGCGCGAAGTGCAGGAAGACGTCGTCCGGCCGCATGCCGAGCACGTCGCCGAACGCCAGCCGCGCCATCCCCCGGTGCGGGATCTCGGCGCCCTTCGGCTGCCCCGTCGACCCCGAGGTGTACATCACGTAGGCGGCGGACTCCGCGTCCGTCCCCGTCTCGGGCGGCGCCGCGGACTCGGCCGCGATCGCGTCCGCCTCCACGTCCAGCAGCACCGTCGCCGCGGCGTGCGGGGGGAGGCTGTCCGCCAGGCGCGAGTCCGTCACCACGACGGGCGCCGCGGTGTCGCGCAGCATGAAGTCCAGCCGCTCCGGCGGGTACGCCGGGTCGAGCGGGACGTACGCCCCGCCCGCCTTCAGCACCGCCAGGTTGGCGACGATCATCTCCGCCGAGCGCTCCAGGCACACGCCCACGCGCGTCCCCGCCGTCGCGCCCGCGCGGCGGAGGCGGCGCGCCAGCCGGTTGGCCCGCGCGTCCAGCTCGCCGTACGTCATCAGCCCGCCGGTCCACTCCAGCGCCACGGCGTCCGGTGTCGCCGCCGCCTGGCGGGCGAAGAGCCGGTCGATGGTCTCGCCCGGGAACGCCGTCTCCCGGCCGCTCCACTCCTCCACGATCGTCCGCCGCTCCCCGGCCGAGAGGAGCGGGAGGGCGGACACGCGCGCCTGCGGGTCGGCCACCATCGCGGCCAGGAGCACGCGGAAGTGCCCCTCCATCGCCGCCACCGTGGCGTCGTCGAAGAGGTCGGTGGCGTATTCCCAGATCATCGTCACCTCGTCGTCCGCGCCGGCCTGCTGCGAGGCGCGGGGGATGGCGATCACCTGCAGGTCGAACTTGGCGCTCTCGTTGCTGAGCGCCTCGGTCACGCGCATCCGCGCGCCCGGCAGCTCGAACGAGGGATAGGGGACGTCCTGGAAGGAGAAGGCGACCTGGTAGAGCGGGAGCCGGCTCAGGCTGCGCTCCGGCTGCACCGCCTCCACCACCTCGCCGAAGGGGATCTCGCGGTGCGCGTATGCCTCCAGCACGGTGCCGCGCACGCGCTCGATCAGCTCGGCCGCGGTGGGGTCGCCGGCCAGGGCGGCCCGCAGCGCCACGGTGTTCACGATCATCCCGATCACGCCCTCGGCCGCGCGGTCGTTGCGGTTGGCCACGCCGCCGCCCACCGCGAAGTCCGCCTGCCCCGTGTAGCGGTGCAGCAGCGCCTGGAAGGCCGCGAGCAGCGCCACGTACAGCGTGGTCCCGCGGCTCCGCGCCAGCGCGCGCGCCGCCCGCGTCAGCTCCGGTGCCAGCAGGTGCCGCCGCGTGCGCCCGCGGAAGCTCATCTCCGCCGGGCGCGGCCGGTCGGTGCGCAGCTCCAGCGGCGGCGGCGGCGGGGTCAGCCGCGCCCGCCACCAGGCGAGCTGCCGCGCGGCCTCGGGCGACTCCATCCACGCCTGCTGCCACGCCGCGTAGTCGGCGAACTGCACCTCCGGCTCGGGGAGATCGGGCTCGCGCCCCTGGCAGTACGCCGCGTAGAGGGCCGCCATCTCGCGCAGGTACACGCCGTAGCTCCACCCGTCGTGGACGAAGTGGTGCTCCACCGACGCGAGGACGTGCCGGTCGTCCGTCGTGCGGTAGAGGATCCAGCGGATCAGCGGGAGCCGGCCCAGGTGGAAGGGCTTCTCGAACTCCTCGCGGAGCAGCCGCTCCAGCTCCGCGTCCCCGTCCTCCCTCCCCCGCAGGTCGGTGATGGGGAGATGGACGGGCCACGCGTCCCGCACCCTCTGCCGCGGCTCGCCGTCCACGGTGGCGAAGACGGTGCGGAAGATCTCGTGGCGGCGCACCAGCTCCGTCAGCGCGCGCTCCAGCGCCGGCACGTCCAGCCGCCCGTCGAAGTCGATGGTCGCCTGGAAGTTGTACGACCTCATCCCCGGCGAGAGCTCCTGCAAGAACCAGATCGCCTGCTGCGACGCGGAGAGCGGGAGCGGCCCGTCGCGCCGCACTCGCACCAGCGGCGGCCGGACCGACTCCGCCGGTGCCGCCGACTCTACCGCCGCGGCCAGCTCGGCCGGGGTGCGCGCCTCGAACACGGCGCGCAGCGGCAGTTCCGCGCCCAGCGCCAGCCGGATGCGGCTCGCCACCTGGGTCGCCCGCAGCGAGTGCCCGCCCAGCTCGAAGAAGTCGTCGTCCACCCCCACGCGCGCCGCGCCCAGCACCTCTTCCCAGATGCGGCAGACGGCTTCCTCGGCGGGGGTGCGCGGCGGGGCGTAGGGGCGCGCCGCGTCGGCCGCGGGCGCGGGGAGGGCGGCGCGGTCCACCTTGCCGTTGGGCAGCCGCGGCAGGGCGGGGAGGAGGACGAGAAAGGAGGGCACCATGTACTCCGGCAGCCGCGCCTTCACCGCCGCCTTCAACTCGGCGGAGGATGGCGCCGCGCCCTCCGCCGCGACCGCGTAGCCCACCAGCAGCCGGCCGCCGGCCCCGTCGTCGCGCACCGCCGCGGCCGCGTCGGCGACGGAGGGGTGGCCGCGCAGCGCCTCCTCCACCTCGCCCAGCTCCACGCGGTAGCCCCGCACCTTCACCTGGTGGTCCACGCGCCCCAGGCACTCCAGCACGCCCTCGTCCGCCACCCGCCCCAGGTCGCCGGTGCGGTACATCCGCCCCCCCGGCGCGCTGAAGGGGTCGGGAACGAAGCGCTCGGCCGTCGCCGCGGGGCGGCGCAGGTAGCCGCGCGCCAGCCCGTCGCCCGCCAGCCAGACCTCGCCCACCTCGCCGTCGGCGACGGCTGCGAGCGCCGGGTCCAGCACCCGCGCCCGGGTGCCGTCGACCGGCATGCCCACCGGCATCGCGCGCATGGAGCCGCGCTCAGCCAGGTGCCAGGTGGAGTAGGTGGTATCCTCCGTCGGCCCGTAGAGGTTGAGCACGCGCTCGACCGGGGTGAGCGCGTAGAGCGCCTGCGCCAACTCGTTGCGGAGCGGCTCGCCGCCCAGGTTCAGCGAGCGGACGCAGTCGGGGATCGCACCCATCCGCAGCAGCTCCGCCGCCGCCGAGGGGACCATCGACGCCACCTCCACCGGCTCCGCGAGCGACGCCAGCTCCAGCGCGTTCCCCACCAGCATGATCCTCCCGCCCAGGGCGAGCGGCACCCACGTTTCCGCCACGTGCACGTCGAAGCAGACGGAGGTCGAGGCCAGCACCACCGTCCCCTCGCCGATCCCCAGCGCGCCCTCCGCCCAGCGGATGAGCGCGGCCACGCTCGCGTGCCGGATCTGCACCCCCTTCGGCCGCCCCGTCGAGCCCGAGGTGTAGATCACGTGCGACAGGTTCTCCGGCCCCGCGCCCGACTCCAGCGCCTCGGCCGACTCGCCCTCCAGCGCGGCCCATGCGCCGTCCAGCGCGATGACCGCGGCCCCGCCGGCGTCCACTTGGCCGGCGAGCGCGGATTGGGTGAGCAGCACCGCCACGCGGGTGTCGGCCAGCATCAGCTCCACGCGGGCGCGGGGATATGCGGGGTCGAGGGGGACGTAGGCGCCGCCGGCCTTGAGCACGCCGAGCATCGCCACCAGCAGCTCGGGCGAGCGCTCCAGGTAGACGCCCACCAGCACCTCGGGCCCCACGCCGTGGCGGCGCAGCAGGCGCGCGGCCTGGTTGGCGCGTTCGTCGAGCTCGCGGTAGCTCAGGCGCGCGCCGCGGCAGGCGAGCGCCACCGCGTCGGGCGTGCGGCGGGCCTGCGCCTCCACGAGGTGGTGCACACACGAGCCTCGCGGCTCCGCTCGGCCGTCGCTCGCGGGGTGGGCCGCGAGCGTAGCCGGCTCGGTGTCCAGGGCTTCGGTCATCGTGGGTCCGACGCTTCCGTGTGCTGGGGCCAGGAGCGACACCGCGCGCCGCCCGGTGATCCTGGCTCGGCTCGCGACGGATCGCGGCCCGGCGGATCGGGCGGTTCGGGAGACGGCTCGGGATCGCACGGACGAGGACCGGCACCTGCAGCGCCACCGGAACGCCGTGCAACTCATTTGCTGTCTCCATACGAAAGTAGTATCCACAGCCCGTCTATTCAATGGCAGTCGTAAAAGGTGATTGTAGTAGACACAATGTCCGCTGAAAAGCAAAACGTCTGCTACTAAGTCTGAATACAGATGCGGTGAATACGCTGTCAACAAGTGAGGAGTGGACGCTTCCAAAATGGCGGCATCGCTTGGTGTCAATGCACACTGTAAGCCTTCGCTCGAAGTCTTTAAAGCGCTGTTGTACAAGATTGGCATCTTTGCATCGCGTGCCATCGGAGGCGTAAATTGATCTGTAGACGACCCGGGTTTCACCTCCCCGCATGCCCCGCGGCGCCGGCTGCTCATCCATGGCTGCTCGCTGCAGCCCAGGATCACCCGGCGACACGACGGCCGCTGGTCGACTCGCGGAACCTCCTCCTGCGTCGGAAGTCCATGCCCGGGCAACGGTTGACGCCGCGGGTGACGGCGCGGTGCGGCCACGGTGCCAGCTTGTGGTCCGACGGGCATGAGTCGGCGAGCCGCGCACCCGAGTATGGCGGCGTCACGAAGAAACGCGGGAAACGGCGCTGCCCGCGACACGATTGGGACGAACGACGGGGAGAGGAGGGCAGGATGATTGGAGCACCACACGACCATCGCGTGTTGGCCGTGGTTGCAGCCGCGGTCCTGGTGGCGCTCGCCGGTACGCGGCTAGGCGCGCAGGAGCGGTCCCTTCCCGCGGTGGGCGAGCGGGTCCGGATCGTCGCGCCGGCGGTGGGGCCGCGGGCGCTGACGGGCGACCTGATGGCCGTGCGCGGCGACACGCTGTTCGTGCGCGGCGACCAGGCCGTCACCGCGGTGGCGGTGCCGCTCTCGCGGGTGGAGTGGATCGAGGTCCGCCGGCGGCGTTCGAGGGTCGCGGGGCTGGGGCGGGGCCTCCTCATCGGGATCCCCGTCGGCGCCGCGAGCGGCTACCTCCTCGGCGCGGCCGCCGAGGGCGGCGCCGGCGAGTGCTCCGAGGACTGCGGGCTCCTCAAGGCCGTCGGCACCGCGGCGGGGCTGGTGACCGGCACCGTGCTCGGCGCCGTCATCGGGGTGACCACCCCCGGCGGCCACTGGGTGCAGGGGCATCGCCCCGACCGGGGCGTCGCGCTGTCCATCGGCATCAAGCTCTGAGGCGCGTCCGAAGCCGCGGTGCCCTCTCCCTGCGCCTCATACCGATTTCTCCATCCGACTGCCCATTCGTTGATCGCCGAAACTGAAAAAGCGCCTCACGCAGTGCCGCGGAGCCGCAGAGATGCTTGCTTGCCCTCCTCTGCGGCTCCGCGGCTCTGCGTGAGCGATCTTTTTGCGGGCTACGGGCGCAGCAGCACCTTTCCCGTGGTCCGGCGGCTTTCCAGCGCGCGGTGCGCCTCGGCGGCTTCGGCCAGCGGGTACCCGACGCCGGGACGAGGAGAGCACGGAGCGGCCGAGAGAACGCGACCCATACGAGCTGAACCGGTCTGCGTCCTCGGTCTGCCACCTCGCATGGGCATATTCCTACCTAGCTCTGATGCGATTTGGCTGCTCCGCCTGGAACATGATCCTTGTGCTTGCCAACAAAACAGGGTAGTGATCAGTCTGTGCAAAATTTCGGCCTATAAGGATAAGCGCCCCGGGCGGGGACATGGTCCCAACGAATCCCAACTGGAGAGTTTTCACCATGAACAGAATTTCGCGCTTCATCTCCGGGGGCCTGTTCGCGGCCGTGCTGGTCGCCGGCGGGCTGGCCTTCACCGCGCGCAGCGGTTCCGCGAAGCCGATCCTCGGCTGCAGCGGTAACATCTGCTGCACCTTCGACGATCAGACAGGTGCGATCATCGCCTGCGTCCGCGTAAGCTGACGGCTGTTTCCCGCAGGTTCCCGCACGCGTGGCGGGGTGACCATCACGCACACAATCCTCCTCCGCCCGGGGACTTCGCGACCACAGGAGCCGCACATGCCTTCTTCCACGCGGGGCCGGAGCGTTCCGGCGTTCTTCGGCCGCGTCGATCCGTATTTCGCGGTGGGGTTCGGATCGGTGCTGGCGCTCGGCGTGCTCTTCACCGTGGTTTCGGCCCATACGGCGCCCCCCGTGCACCCGGAGAGGATGCCGCAGGCGGTGCTCACCCGGCTGCGGACGGAGGCGACCGGACAGGTCATGGGAAGCCGGCCCGGCGCGGTGCGCGTGGTGGAGATCACCGACTACCAGTGCCCCGCCTGCGCCACCGCGCACCGCGAGACGTGGGGGCTGCTCCAGCGGTACGCCGCCGCGGGGGCGATCACGTACGAGGTTCGAAACGTGGCGCTTCCCGGCCATTCGAACGCCGCGCCGGCGGCGGTGGCCGCAACCTGCGTGGCCACGGTCGCGCCCGGGAGCTTCTGGAGCTTCCACGACCTGCTCTACGCCACGCAGGAGCAATGGGCGGGGCGCCTCGCGCCGCAGCCCACCCTCCTGGGGCTCGTGGCCCGGGTGGGCGGCGACAGCGCCCGCGTGCGTGCCTGCATGGAGGCACGCGGCGACGCGCTGGCCGCCGGCGTCCAGCAGGCCTTCCACACCGCGGCGGCCGCCGGATTTCCCTATACCCCCGTGTGGATGGTGAACGGCAAGGTGGTGCTCTGGCAGGACCTGGAGCAGGAGATCCGTGCCGCCGGTCGGGACTCGGGACGCGCAGGCTGAACCTTCACACGCCCGGACCATGAATTGTATCCGCCTGTGCCTGGTCGTCCTCGCAGCCGCCTCGGCGGCGGCCGCCGCCGAGGC
>DASYJZ010000493.1:0-4761 GCA_035995965.1 Longimicrobium sp.
TTTCTCTCTGTTTCTCCGTGTCTCTGCGTGAAACGGCAGTTTGTCGTTACTTCTCCGGATAGAGCGACACCTGCACGACGCGCGACGTGTCCAGGAAGCGCCGCGCCGCGTCCCGCAGGTCGGCGGAGGTGAGGGTCCCCGAAAGCGGGGGGGAGGGGATCAGGCGCGGATCCCAGCCGTACTGGTCGTACGACATCAGCGCGCCCAGCCACCAGTTGTTCTCCCTCGCGCTCACCTCGCGCTCGCGCCGCTGTGCCTCGCGCACCTTGCGCAGGTCCGTGTCGCTCACCCCGCCCGCCTTGAGCGAATCGATCTCGGCGAACACCACGCGGGTGAGTTCGTCCAGCCGCTCGGGCGCCGCGCCGAACTCCACCGACACGCGGTATCGCGGGACCGGGTCGCGCTCCGCGCCGCCGCTCACGCCCACGCCGTAGGTGCCGCTCAGGTCCTCGCGCAGCCGCTCGCGCAGCCGCAGCTCCAGCGCGTCGCCCAGCGTGCGCAGCAGGGAGACCGTGCGGCGGTCGAACTGCACGGGGCCGGAGAAGACGATGGCGGTGCGCGCCTTGGGCTCCACGCCGCGGCGCACCTCCGCGCGCACCGCGCCCGGCGGGGGGCGGATGCCCACGTCGCGCGCGGTCTCCCGGCGGCTGGTCGAGCGGAGGCCGCCCAGGTAGCGCAGCACCAGCGGGCGCAGCGAGTCCGGCCGGAAGGAGCCGACCAGGAAGAAGGTGAAGTCGCCCGCGTCGGCGAAGCGCTCGCGGTAGAGGGCCAGCGAGCGGTCCAGGCTCAGCGAGTCGAAGGTCGCGGCGGTGAAGTGGCGGGCGCGCGGGTGGTGCTGCGTCAGGATCGCCGTCAGCGTGTCGCCGAAGGCGCCCTCGGGGCTCGCGCCGCGGTCGCGCAGCAGGGTGCGCCCGCGCTGCAGGTATGCCTGCCAGGCCGCGCTGTCGCGGCGCGGCTGGGTGAAGTAGAGGTACACGAGCTGGAACATCGTCTCCGCGTCGCGCGGCGAGGCGAAGCCCGACACCGTCTCCTCCCGGTCGTCCACGCTGGTCCCCACGCTCGCCGCCTTCCCCGCCAGCCGCCGCTGCAGGTCGATCACCGACAGCCGGCCGATCCCGCCGACGGACACCGCCGCCGCCGCGGCCTGCGCGTCGCGCACCCGGGCGTCGGGGACCACGGAGACGCCACCGGGGCTGCGGCCCGCGAGGATGATCTCGTCGCGCCTGAAGTCGGTCGGCTTCATCACCACCCGCACGCCGTTGGAGAGGCGCCACTCGGTGACGCCGATCTCGGGGATGGTGCGGGTGGAGACGATGCGCCCCGGCGTGGGCCGCCGGTCCAGCAGCGGGACGGAGGAGGTGGTGTCGGCGTGGGCAGCCAGCGCGACGTGGGAGACGGAGTCCACCAGCGCGGCGAGCTGCGCCTCGTTCGGGACGGGTGTGGTGTCGGGGGCGGTGACGAGGAGGGTGCGGTCGGTCGCGCCGAGCGCGGTGCGCGCGACGGAGTCCACCTGCGGCAGGGTGACGCCGGGGATCAGGTCGCGGTTCAGCGCGTACTCGGCCGCGGTGGAGAGGAGCGCGCCGCCGTACAGGAAGTGCCCCACGTAGCGGCCGGCGTAGTCGGCCGAGGTCTCCTTGCTACGCTCGGCATAGATCTGCTGCCACTGGCGGAAGATCTCCGCCTTGCTGCGCGCCAGCTCGGGCGCGGTGAAGCCGTACCCCTCCGCGCGCCGCGCCTCGGTGAGCAGCGCGGCGACCCCGGCCGCGGCGCGCCCGTCGGGGACGGACGCGCTCAGGTAGTACGCGTCCAGCCCGCGCAGCAGCGAGCCGCGGAAGGAGCTCACGTTCAGGAAGGGCGCGTCGGGACGCTGGGTGAGGTCGCTCAGCCGCTGGTCCAGCATCGCGCCGTAGAGCATCTCCACGATCCCGGCGCGGTACGCGGCGCGGGTGCGGCGGATGCGCGCGGGGACGGTGCGCACCAGGTCCACGGACGAGCCGGTGGCCTCGCGGTCGGTGACGATGGAGAAGCGCGTGTCCGCGTGGCCGGGGACGCCGTACAGCGGGCGCGGCCGCGCGTCGGTCCGCGCCGGGATGCGGCCGAAGCGCTCGCGGATCATCGCCTCCACCCGCCTCGGATCGAAGTCGCCGACGGCCACCACCGACATCAGGTCGGGACGGTACCAGTCGTGGTAGAAGTGGCGGATCGCCTCCACCGGCGCGGTGCGGACCACCTCCGGGTCGCCGATCGGCAGGCGCTCGGCGTATCGGCTCCCGGCGAAGAGCACGGGGAACTGCTTGTCGCGGATGCGCGCGCCGGCGCCGCGGCCGAGCCGCCACTCCTCGATGACGACGCCGCGCTCCTTGCGCACCTCGGCCGTGTCGAACGAGATGGCGGTGGCCCAGTCCTCCAGCACGTCCAGGCCCCGGTCGAGAGCGCCCGCCGTGTCGGTCGGGAGCGAGAGGATGTAGACGGTCTCGTCGAAGCCGGTGTAGGCGTTCACGTCCGGCCCGAAGCGCATCCCCACCGACTCCAGGAAGTCCACGATCTGGTGCGCGGCGAAGCGGCGGGTGCCGTTGAACGCCATGTGCTCCACCACGTGCGCCAGCCCGCGCTGGTCGGGATCCTCCAGGATCGACCCGGCGTTCACCACCAGCCGCAGCTCGGCGCGGTGCGGCGGCTCGGCGTTGCGTCGCACGTAGTACGTCAGTCCGTTCGCCAGCTTCCCGATCACGACGCTGCTGTCGTTCGGCAGCGTGTCCCGCTGCGCCGAGACCGGCAGGGCGGCGAAGATGGCGACGGCGACGGCGGGGAGGATTCGGATGATTCGCACTGCTTCACCAGGTTGGGGATGCAAAACCTCTCACCCGATTTCTCCATCCGATCGTGCATTCGTCGATCGCCGAAACAGCAATCTCTCACAGAGGTCACAGGGGACACGGGGGAACTGCACCGCTTTCCTCAGAGTCCTCTGTGACCCCTGTGAGAGATTGCCGTTTGATCTGCTGGTCGAATGCACTATTTCGCGAGGTTGATGTTCGTGTACTCGTCCTCGCCGGTGACGTCGCGGACGATCTCGCGGCGCAGCCACTTCGGGGGCTCGGCGTGCGTGTCCTCGGTGGGGAGCTCCACCTCGCAGAGCACCAGCCGCCGGTCGCGGAAGCGGTCCACCTCCCAGGTGAATCCCCCGTCCTTGATGCGGTAGCGCCGCTTGCGCACGCGCCTGCCGTGGGTGAGCGGCCAGAGCCGGCGGAAGATGCGCTCGGTGGTCTCCTCCTCCAGCTCGGTGCGGCTGATCCCCTTCCCCAGCTTCACCGTGCGGTAGTACTTCACCTCGCCGCCGCGCCGCGTCCGCCGCACCCGCTCCGCCAGCCGCTCGCCGGGAATGTAGCCCTGGTCGATCTCCAGCAGCTCCACGTCCTCCAGGCCGCGGATCGCCGGCATGCGCTTGAGCAGGTACTTCCGCTCGATCTCGAGGTCGGGCGCGCCGCGCACCGCGGCGGCGCGCGCCACGTCGCGCACCGCGCCGAAGAAGCCGACGGCGCGGTCCTGCAGCCAGTCCGCCTCCACCGCGGCGAAGCGGGCCCGGCGCTCCTCCTCCAGCAGCCGGCGCAGCGTGGCGAATCCGTCGTCGCCCTCCGCCTCGGCGTCCGCGTCGGCTTCGTCATCGCCGTCCGCGGGTGGGTCGGACGGGGGCGCCTTCTCCTCGGCGAGGCGCGCCAGGAGCACGTCGGCGTCGTGCATCTCCCCGAGGACGTCCTGCAGCTTCTTGATCCGGCGGATGACGTCGGAGGCGCCCTCGAGCTCCGCCTGCACCGGCTCCACCAGGTAGCGCAGGCGCTTGGCCGCGATCCGCGCCCGGTGCGCCTCCTCCTGGTCGTCGATGGAGCGCACGGCGGCGAGGCGGCGCTCCAGGTCGGCGGCGTGGTCCAGCACGAGCCGCGTGAAGGCGGAGGCGAGCGGCGCGCCGCCGGCCGGTGCGTCGACGTCCATCCGCACCTGGTAGAACCTCAGCCGGCGCGCGAGCCGCCAGCGCTCGCGCGGGAAGTCCTTCGCCACCTGCCGCCGCAGCCGCTCCTCCGCCCTGGACAGCTCGACGCGCATGTCGTTCAGCAGCGTCCAGGCGCGCGCACGCTCGCCCTCGGGGAGGTCGTCGAGCCGCTTCCCCAGCCAGGCGACGTGGACCTCCAGGTCGCGGGCGGCTGCGGTGGCGTCGGCCAGCTCCGAGAGGCGGCGGCGGTCGCCGCCCCCGGTGCTCCCCTCCAGCGCCTCGCGGTAGCCGCGCACGGTGCTGCGCAGCCGGCGGACGGCCACGCGGAAGTCGTGCAGCGCCTCGTCGTCGGCGCCGCGCTCCAGCCGCTGGTGCGCGGCCTCGGCGTCGTCGAGGAACGCGAGCGCGAGGCGGCGGGCCCCGCGCTCGGCGGAGAGGTCCAGGACGCCGGCGGTGGCGCTCACTTCTCCTTGCGCAGCTTGCGGAGATGGCCGGGCTGCAGCGACCAGAGCAGTGTCGCGGTCCCGGGAGTGGGGGGATCTGGGTCCTCGAACTGCAGCATGAGGGCGCCGCCCTTCTTCAGCTCCACGAAGTTCTCGTGGCGCCCGGTGAGCAGCCAGCCGGCCAGGAACCCCAGGTGCGGATCGTGGCCGACGACGGCCACGGTGGTGTCGGGCTCCTGCGCGCGCAGCCAGGGGAGGAGGTCGTCGGTCGAGCGCTCGGGGACGAGCTCGTCGATCACGACGGGCTCCAACTCTCCGAACGCGGCGGCC
>DASYJZ010000494.1:0-4053 GCA_035995965.1 Longimicrobium sp.
GGCCGCTCTCGCCACCGCCGGGGCCGCATGCGGCGGCTCGTCCGGCGAGGCCGCGCCGAAGGCCGCGGCACCGGCCGCCCCCGCCGCGCAGGCGCCTCCCGCGGCGCCCGCGGCGGCGAGCGCACCGCAGCTCGTGGTCTACAAGGACCCGAGCTGCGGGTGCTGCAGCAAGTGGGTGGAGCACATGCGGGACAACGGCTTCCCCGTGGAGGCGCACGACACCGCGGGCGTCGACGGCATCAAGGACCGGGCGGGCGTCCCCCTGGCGGCGCGCTCCTGCCACACCGGGCTGGTCGGCGGCTACGCCATCGAGGGCCACGTCCCCGCCGAGGTGGTGCGGCGGCTCCTGCGCGAACACCCGGCCGACGTCGCGGGGCTGGCGGTGCCGGGGATGGTGACCGGGTCCCCCGGGATGGAGGGCGGAACTCCACAGCACTACGACGTGATCGCCTTCACCAGGGACGGGCGCACCTCCGTCTACGAGAAGCGCTGACGCCACCCACACCGGCGGGACGATGGAAGACGGCGCGCCCGGGATGAAGCTGCTCTACTTCAGCGCCGACTGGTGCGGCGTCTGCCATGAGAAGTCGCCGGTGGTGGACGAGTTGGCCCGCACCGCGGCGCTCCCGCTGGAGCGGGTGGACTGGGAGACGGAGGAGGGGCAGACGAAGGCGCTGGGGCTGCGCGTGAAGACCGTCCCCACCCTCGCGCTGGTGGACGGCGAGCGCGTCCGCTTCCGGCTGGTGGGGTCGGCGATCACGCCGGAGACGGCGGCGCACCTGATCGGGATGTACCGGCCGACGAACCCGGAAGGGGGAGATGCCGATGGATGACCTGCGATCAAAGCTCTCCGCCGCGCAGCAGGAGGCGCTGCGGGTCGGCGACAGCCCCCTGCGCGCCGATGTCCTCGCGGACCGGCTGCCGGCGCTGGCGCGCGACCTCGCCGCCTCCGGCGCGACGGACGAGATGAAGGCGCGCGTCGGTGCCGAGCTCGAGGCCGCCGAGCGCGTCCTCCGCCGCGACGACGACGGCCGCGAAGCCGCCCGCCATCTCCAGAACGCGCTGCGCCTGGTGGAGGACCGTCCCCGCCGCCCCTCCCCCTTCCTGGACGACGACTGACCCCGGGTTCGATCGCTGCCCGCGACCACCAAGGATGAACGCGCGCAACGCGTCCACGTCATCGCGAGAGACGGTTGAGAAACCTCGGCCTCACCGGTGTCACCCTGAGGCCCGACCTCGCATCATCCTGTGTCCACGGTGGGCTTCGCAGGGCCGAAGGATCTAACCGCGGACGTGCGGGGTCTGCCGCGGAAGCCGCACCGCATCCGCGCCAACGTCATGCATCGACCGATGCAAGGCCGGCATTCGGGACGCTGCCGCGCCCAAGCCCTGCGGCGCATCAGGATGACGTCTCACGGGTTGGAGAAGGCGACTCACTCATTCCGCGCTGGCCTGCGGTCGGGTTTTTGCAGCCCTCTGCGACATTGGCACGATGCAGATGGAGCGATCCGCATGGCGACGCGCGCATTCACGGACACCGCCGGCGTGGAGTGGCTGATCTGGCACGTCACCCCCGGGCAGCACACGCGGCCCGCGCGGAGCAGCGTGTCGGCCCTGCCGGACGAGCTCGCCGAGGGCTGGCTCTGCTTCGAGAGCAGCGTCGGCAAGCGCCGCTTCTACCCGGTGCCGCCGGAGTGGGAGACGCTCGCCGACGACAAGCTGGAGATCCTCTGCCGCGCGGCCGTCGCGGTCGGCGCCCGGCCCCCGCGGCTGGCGGGGATGACGCAGGACGCGGCGGATCCCGGCGAGGTGGTGGCGGGCTGAGCGTGTTGCAAGCGCCGTAAGCAGCGCCTCGCGCAGAGACGCGGAGCCGCGGAGAGAGCGAGTCGTTCTCTCGGCGGCTCCGCGTCTCTGGGCGAGGTCCATCGTTTTCGGAACCGGGGGATGTCGACGGACGACGAACGGAGCGGGCCACGGCCGCTGGTGGCGCAGCCGCGGCTGCGGGGGCCGGTGAGCGAGCTGTCGCGCTGGGCGGCGCGGCCGAACCTCGCCGCGGGGCTGCGCGCGGCCGTGGCCACGGTGGCGCCGGTGCTCGTGGTGCACGCGCTGGGGATGGAGGGGGCGTCGTGGGCCGGCCTGGCGGGCTTCGTCACCACCATCGCGGACAAGGGCGGCGCCTACCGCACCCGCGCGGAGACGATGGGCGCGCTCGCGCTCGCAGCCGCGCTCGGCGGGGTGCTCGGGGCGGCCGCCAGCGGCCACCCCGGGGTCGCAATCCCGGTGATCCTGGTATGGGCGACGGCCGGGGCGCTGCTGCGCGCCTTCGGCGCCGGCGCGGGGTCGATCGGGACCTCGATGACCATCGTCTTCATCATCTCCCTCGCCACCCCGGTGCACGGGACGGCGGCGGTGCTGGAGCGCGGCGCCCTGCTGCTGGCCGGGAGCCTGGGGGCGATGGCGCTCTCGCTCTTCCTGTGGCCGATCCGCGCCTACCGCCCGGCGCGGCACGCGGCGGCCGACTGCTGGCGCGCGCTCGCCGTCTACGCCGATGCCGTGGCGGCCGGCGAGCCGCGCGACTTCGCCCGCTTCCGCACGGCGCTGGAGGCGGCGCGCGAGACGCTGGCCGCCACGCGACGCGGCCGGCCGGGAGAGACCGGTCGCGGCGAGCGGCTGCTGATGCTCGCCGAGGCGGCGGACCGCACCTTCTCCGCCACCACCGCGCTCGGCGGAGCGCTCGACGCGGCCGAGGGACCCGCGCGCGAACGGGCCCGGGCCGCCGCGGCCGCCGCCGCCACCCTCGCCCGCGAGGTCGCCGACGCGGTGGAGCGCGAGCGCCAGCCGGGTCCGCCGCCGCCGTTCCCGCCGGCCGCGTCGACGGACGGAGAGCCCGCGTGGCTCGACCAGCTCGCCGAGAACCTGCGGCGCGAGGCGGTGCTCGGGTGGAGCGCCGCGGCCGGGGTGGAGAGCGGCCGCCGCGTGCACCTTCCCGACGCGCCGCCCGCCGCGCACACGACGTCGCCGCTGGACGTGCTGCGCGGCAACCTCTCCCTCCGCTCCGTCACCTTCCGCCACGCGCTGCGGGTGGGCGTGACCGCCGCGGCCGCCACCGCGCTGGCGCACCTGCTCGGCGTGCAGCGCGGCTACTGGATCACGCTCACCGCGCTGATCGTGCTGCAGCCCTCGGCGGGGGCGACTTGGGTGAGGGGGCTGCAGCGGATCGGCGGAACCGTGGCGGGCGGGATCGCGGCCGCGGCGATCCTGGCGCTGGTGCACGATCCCATGGTGCTGCTGGGCATCGTCTTCGTGCTCGCGGCGGCGGCGGTGTCGGTGCTGCAGGTGAACTACGGCGTGTACTCGGCGCTGCTCACTCCCACCTTCGTGCTGCTGGCCGAGACCTCCGCGGCGGACCGGCACCTGCCGGGGATCCGCGTGGTGAACACGCTGCTGGGGGGCGCGCTAGCGCTGGTGGCGGCGCGGCTGCTCTGGCCCGCGCCGGAGCGGCTGGCCTTCCGCGGGCGCCTGGCCGAGGCGCTGCGTGCCTGCGGCGCATACCTGCGCACCGCGGCGCGCGCGCACGCCGGCGCCGCCCGCCGCGCCGACGCAGACGCCGCGCGCCGGCAGACGGGGCTGTCGGTGCTGAACGCGGAGGAGTCGCTCCAGCTCGTGCTCTGGGAGGGGCGGCGGGACGACGAGGCGGAGGCCGGGATGGCGGCGCTGGCGTACCTGCGCCGCCTGGGCGAGGGCGCGAACGCGGTCGCCTACGCGCCCCCCGCGGACGCCGCCTCCGCCCCCGCCGTGCTCGCATTCGGCGACGCGGCCGAGGCTGCGCTGGGGATCCTCGCGGAGAGCGCCGAGTCAGGCCACGGGCCTTCCGAGCCGCGTCCGCCGCTGCATCCACCCGACGCTCCCAGCGCGACCGAGGCCGCACGGTTGCGTGCCATTGCCGAGGACGTCGCCGCGCTCCGCAGGATCGTCGAGCGGGAAGACTGACCCAGCAAGGATCACACAGAGGAACCAGACGGACCAGAGAACTGTTTCCTCTGGTACCTCTGG
>DASYJZ010000495.1:0-2652 GCA_035995965.1 Longimicrobium sp.
CAGGGTGGAGCGCTTGTAGCCGGTGAAGTCGGTGCCGCGGCTCTGCTTCACGTGCGCCAGCAGCGCCTCGAACTCCGGTTCCGATGGGGCCGTCATGCGGGTACCGTCACCAGGTCGACGAGCGTCGGGGCGATGTCGCCCAGCGCCAGCACGCGGTCCACCCAGCCGGTGCGGATGCTGCTGGCCGGCATGGAGCCGGCCACGGCGCTGGCCGGGTCCTGCGCCAGCACCGTGCCACCCGCGTCGTGCACCGCCCCCACCCCGCCACTGCCGTCGCCCAGCCGCCCGGTGAGCACCACCGCGATGGCGCGCGCCCCGAAGTGCAGCGCCACCGAGCGGAACAGGGCGTCTGCGGAAGGGCGCGAAAAGTGCTCCATGGGGGCGTCGGAAAGGGTCAGTGTGCCGTCTTCCAGCGCGAGCAGGTGATGGTCCGGCGGCGCGAGGTACACCTTTCCTTCCGCCACCCGGTCCCCCTCGCGCGCCTCGGTCACCGGGAGCGGGCCGCACCCGTCCAGGATCCCGGCGAGGGCGCTCGCGCGCCCCCCCTGCTGGTGCTGCACCACCAGCACCGCGGCGGGGAAGCCCCGCGGGAGCCCCGAGAGCACCACGCGCAGTGCCGCTACGCCGCCCATCGAGGCGGCGATGGCGACCACGTGGCGCGGGACGTGCCGGGGAGAGAACTGCACGGGGCCTGCTTCCCTGCGGGGGGCGGCGTCCCGGTAGGGAGCCGGCGAGGGTATCCTCGCAATAAACCGCGTGCATCGGCCGAAGTCAAGCGCGTGGCCCTACAGGTGTTTACGCCTGCTACCCGCCTCGGGGATTCCCGCGAGGCGCGCGGGCCCGGGAAGCTGGACGGACGAGAGCAGGGGGCGCATGGCGGGACACGACCTGGTGGTGATCGGCGCGTCGGCGGGCGGCGTGGAGGCGCTGGGGGAACTGGTGCGCGAGTTGCCGGCGGACTTTCCCGCGGCGGTCCTGGCGGTGGTGCACTTCCCCCCCCACGCCACCAGCGTGCTCCCGCAGATCCTGGGGCGGCGCGGCCCGCTCCCGGCGGTGCACGCTGAAGACGGGGCCGAGATCCGGTCGGGCACCATCTACGTGGCCCCGCCGGACCGCCACCTGCTGGTGGACGGTGGCCGGCTGCGGCTCTCCCGCGGGCCGCGCGAGAACGGCCACCGCCCGGCGGCCGACGCGCTCTTCCGCAGCGCCGCGCGGGCGTACGGCGGGCGCGTGGTGGCCGTGGTGCTCTCGGGGACGCTGGACGACGGGACGGCGGGGATGTCGACGGTGCGGCGCCGCGGCGGGGTGACCGTGGCGCAGCACCCCGACGACGCGCTCTTCGCCGGGATGCCGAAGACCGCCATCGAGGCGGGAGTGGTGGACCACGTGCTGCCGGTGCGCGACATCGGCCCGCTGCTGGCCCGCCTGGCCGAGACACCGGCACCGGAGGAGGACGCCGTGGACAGCCCGCTCGACGACTTCGAGGCCGCGATCGCCGAGATGCGGCCAGGGGCGCTCTTCCCGGGGGAGCCGGCCGGAAAGCCCGCGGGGCTCACCTGCCCCGAGTGCATGGGCTCGCTCTACGAGATCCACGACGGCGAGCTGGTGCGCTACCGCTGCCGGGTGGGGCATGGCTACGGCAACGACACGCTGCTGGCGGAGCAGGGCGACAAGGTGGAGCGCGCGCTGTGGACCGCGATGCAGGTGCTGAACGAGCGCGCCGCCCTCGCCCGCCGCACCGCCGAGCGGATGGAGAGCCGCGGCAGCACCCGCGTCGCCACCCGCTTCCGCGCCATCGCCGACCACTCCGAGCAGCAGGCGCAGGTGGTGGACGCCGCGCTCCGCCTGGTGGCCGACAGCGGCGAGGACGGCCGCGTGCACCACGAGCAGGCGGGCTGACGCCGGCACCGGCATCTCATACCGATCCTCTCGATCAACTGGGCATTCGTACAACACCCTGCGCCAGCCTCCGCCACCCGCCACCTCATCTTGTAAATCCCACGAGTCAAGGTTAAAATATACTTTAGCTTATCCAACCTTATGTGAAACGATATTGTAGAATGCCGAGAACGACTCCTCCGCTCCCGCTCGCCGTCCAGCGCGCGCTCCGCAAGCTGGGAGCAGACATCCGGGATGCCCGCCGCCGCAGGATCACGGCGTCGGTCCTGGCGCAGCGCGTGATGACCTCGCACGTCACCCTTGCCAAGGTCGAGCGCGGAGACCCGAGCGTCTCGATCGCGGTCTACGCGACCGCGCTCTTCTGTCTTGGAATGGTCGATCGCCTCGGAGAACTCGCGGACGCTAGCATGGACGAGGTCGGCCTGGCGCTCGACGAGGAGCGCCTTCCCCAGCGGGTACGCGGCCGGCGTACGGAGGCGTCCGTCCGGAAGTCGAAGAGCTCCCCGTGAGCGCGCCCGCGGCCTACGTCCACGTGGACCTGCGCGGCACCACTCGCCGGGTCGGGCGGCTCTGGGTGAGAACGGCGCGGGGCCGCGAGAGCGCGACCTTCGACTACGATCCGGAGTGGCTCGCCTCCGACGAACGCTTCCAGCTCGACCCGGGGCTCCAGCTTTACCCTGGCTCCTTCCACACGCGCGCGCGACAGGCACTGTTCGGCGCAATGGGGGATTCGGCCCCCGACCGCTGGGGGCG
>DASYJZ010000496.1:0-5470 GCA_035995965.1 Longimicrobium sp.
TAGATGAGCAGGGCGGCGCGCTGGATCTGGCGGGGGAGGGTGGTGAGGTCGATGGTCTCGCGGTCGGTGTGGCTCCCGGCCCCGTCCGCGCCCAGGCCGCCGATGCCGCTCACGTACGGGGCGACGAAGGAGATGTCGCCCGCGCCGCGGCGGGCGGGGTCGTTCGGGTCGGCTGGGCGCAGGCCGAGCGCACGGTTCACCTCGTTCAGCATCGCGAGGAGGGCAAGGTTCCCCTCCGTCGGCGGCATGGAGGGATAGCCCTCGTCGAAGCTGATCCGCGCCCGCGTCTCCGGGAGGCTCGCGGCGACGATGGCGCGCATCCGCTCCTGCGTGCGGCGGAGCTGCTCGTCCGTCAGCGTGCGGATGTCGCCGGTGACCACGGCGCTCCCGGGGATGACGTTCGTCTTCCCCGACGCGCTGCCGCGGCTCCCGGTCGAGTCGAACCGAACCTCCGTTCCGCCCAGCGCCAGCGCGGCGCTGTAAGGTCAGCCCCGGCTCGCGCAACTGCGTGCGGAACGCCTCCAGGATGCGCGCCGCCTCGTAGATCGCCCCGCTCCCCACCCCCTCGCCGAACACGCCGGACGAGTGCCCCGGCCGCGCGGTGACGCGCAGGATCCACGCGCCCGAGCTGCGGCGCGAGGTGACCACCGTCTCGCGACCGGTGGAGTCGCGGCTGGCGCCCTCGAACTCCAGCGCCGCGTCACTCTGCTTCCCTACCTCGATCAGCGCCGCGCGCGCCACCGACAGCGGTCGCCCGGGGTTCTCCTCGTCGCCCGTCATCGCCACCACGATGCGGGTGTCGCGCAGCACCCCCGCCGCCTCGAGCGCGCGCAGGGCGTAGACGATCACCACGTCGCCACCCTTCATGTCGTTCGCGCCCGGCCCCGACGCCGTGCCGCCGCTCCGCTGGAAGCGCTGGAACGGGCTGTCCTTCTCGAACACCGTGTCCAGGTGGCCGATCAGCAGCAGGCGCTTCCCCCGGCCGCCGCGCCGCTCCGCGAACAGGTGCCCCGCGCGGCCGAGGGAGTCCGGCAGCTCCACCCAGCGCGTCTCGAAACCCAGCGAATCGAGCTGCGCCGCGAAGACGCGCCCCACCTCGCGCACACCGGCCGCGTTGCCGGTGCCGCTGTTCACGTTCACCACCCGCTCCAGCACCCCGATCGCCTCCTCCGCGTGCGCGTCCGCATACGCGACGATGCGCCGCTCCACGGGCGTGAACGCCTGCCCCCGCGCGGGCACGGCCACGAGAACGGCGAGGAGCGCAGGAAGGGCGAAGAATCGGATGCGAGGCGGCATAAGCGGGGGAACGATGTGGCGTGATCGGGCGACAGGCCGTCTGTCGTTGGTGTCCGCGAAGGCGGACTGCGTGCCTTTGTAGCGGCGAGTTTACTCGCATCGTCACGAAAATACGAGCACCCGCCTACCGCGCCCTTCCACCGCCCCTGCCTGCCGCCGGCCCTGCTTACGACGGCGGGGCCGGCGGCGGCGGCGGCGGCGCCGGCGGGATGACGATGGTGTCGCGCGGCGCCGGCGGGGCCGGCGGCAGCGGGAGCGGCGTCGGAATCGGCTCGACCGGCGCGGGTGGCGGCGGCGCGGGTGGCGGCGGTGGGTTCGGCCGCGGCGCGGGCGGCGGAGAAGGCCGCGGTGCCGGCGGGGGGCTGGGCCGCGGCGCCGGAGGCGGACTCGGCCGCACCACGGGTGGCGAGATCACCGGCGGAGAGATCGGCGAGGGCTCCGGCGCGATCGGCGGCGTCGGCTGGATCTGCACCGGCGGCGGCGCGCTGGGCGGCAGCGTCTGCGGCGGCGCGGGCGGGAGCACCACGCCCGGCTGCGGCTCCACCGGCGCCGGCGGCGCGGGAGCGGCGGGGGCGATCTCCACGGCGCTTCCCGCGGTCGTATCCGGGAGCGTGTCCGTCCAGGGGCCGCTGCGCAACGGCGGCGCGGGACCGCCGCGACGGCTGAAGGCGTAGACGGCGACGACCACGGCCAGCAGGAGCGGCAGCAGGATCAGCAGCCCCGCCGGGCGGCGCCGACGCCGCGAGATCGTCGAAAGGCGCGGACCCGCGGGCACCGGTACCGGTGCCGGGTGCGGCGCGACGGCCGGGGGGTCCGGATGGAGCACCGTCCCTTCGTCGTCATCCCGGACGGCGGATGCCCCGGCGGCGAGCGCGGCGGCGCCGGCCGCGCCGGCGATGGCACCCGCGGGGGCGATGACCGTGCGGTCGTCATCCGCCATCGCGGCGTCCAGCGCCTCGGCGAAGGCGCCGGCGTTCGGGTAGCGGTCGCCGGGCGCCTCGGCCATCGCCTTCTCGATCACCCCCGCCACATTGTCGGGGACGCCGGGGGCGAGCTCGCCGATGGGGCGCACCGACTCGCGGCCGCGGACACGCCGCCCCTCGCCCAGGGCGAAGGGCTTCTCGCCGGTGAGGAGCTGGTACCCCACCACGCCGAGGCTGAACACGTCGGCGGCGGGCGTCAGGTGGTGCTCGCCACGGACCTGCTCGGGGGCGGCGTAGGCGGCGGTGAGCGGGTTCTCGCCGACCAGGGTGCGGGTGAGCTCCGAGTCGTCCGTCGCGATGCGCGCGATGCCGAAGTCCAGCACGCAGACGCGGAAGGGGTCGTCGCCATGCGGCTCGGCCAGGAAGATGTTCCCCGGCTTCACGTCGCGGTGGATGATCCCGGCCGCGTGCCCCACCGCCACCCCCTCGGCCGCCTCGCGCAGGATCTGCAGCGCCACGCCGGTGGCCGGCTTGCCCTCGCGGGTGAAGCGTTGCGCCAGGTTCTCGCCCTGCAGCAGCTCCATCACCAGGAAGTCCAGCCCCAGCTCCGGGTCGGTGCCGAAGTCGTGGACGGTGATCACGTTCGGGTGGTGCGGCAGGCTCGCCGCCGCCCGCGCCTCGCGCTCGAAGCGCGCACGCAGCCGCTCGCGCGTCCCCGGGTCGGGGGGCGCGAGGGTGATGACCTTTACCGCCACGGGGCGGCCCAGGCGCAGGTCCTCGGCTCGGTAGACCGCGGCGAACCCGCCCAGGCCGATCACTTCGTCGATCCGATACCGCTTCACCAGCGTCTTGCCGGCGAGCAGGTTTTCCAGTCCGGCCATGCGCGGTTCGTTCCCGAGCGTCCGAAGGCATCCTCGCTCACCATACCGGCAAGATGCGAACCGGGCGGTGGTGGCGCGGGCCGGCGGAATGTATCTATCCCCAGAATCAGCAAACGGCGGCAAGCCGAGCACGAGCCACACGGAATCCCGATGCCCGAAGCGAATCCGTCTCCCGCGCCGTCCGGCCGGTTCCTCAGCGCCGAGTGGCGGACGCTGGTGATGCTCAACTGGCAGGTGGATCCCGCCATCCTCCAGCCCTTCGTCCCCCGTGGAACGGTGCTGGACGCGTGGCAGGGGAAGACGTTCGTGAGCGCGGTGGGGTTCCTCTTCCTCGACACGCGGCTGTTCGGCATCCCGGTGCCCTTCCACCGCGACTTCGTGGAGGTGAACCTGCGGTTCTACGTCGGTCGCGAAGGGCCCGAGGGATGGCGGCGGGGCGTCTGCTTCATCCGCGAGATCGTGCCGAGGTGGGCGGTGGCGTTCCTGGCGCGCGCCGTCTACAACGAGCGCTACGTCACCCTTCCCATGCGCCACCGCGTCGGGCCGCCGCCGGACGGGCTGGCGGAGTACGCCTGGAAGCACGGCGGGCGATGGAATTCGGTGCAGGCGCGCTTCTCGGGCGCGCCGCAACCACTGGCGGCGGGGTCGGAGGAGGAGTTCATCACCGAGCACTACTGGGGATACGCGGCCCAGCGCGACGGGGGCACGGTGGAGTACCGCGTGGAGCACCCCGCGTGGAATGTCTGGCGCGCGGACGAGGCGGCGCTAGACGCGGACGTCACTGCGCTCTACGGCCCCCAGTTCGCCGGCCCGCTCTCCGCCCCGCCCTCCTCCGCCTTCGTGGCCGACGGCTCCCCCATCGTCGTCCGCCGCGCCCGGCGGATCGCCTGATTGACGTTCGGACGACTGGGTCGAAACCCGGCACCGCACACGGTGTCATCCGGAGGCGCGGCCCCACCTCGTCCTGACTCTATGCCGGAGACGGCAGCGCCGTGAGGATCTAACCGACGACTCGCGTGGCCCGCAGCGGAAGCCGCACTGCGGCCGCGGCGTCGTCGCGTGTCCGCGTCGCGAGGGCCGACGATCGCGACGCTGCCGCGCCCAGGCCTCGCGAGGTCCTCGATTAGATCCCTCGGCCCCTGCGGACTTCGGTGCGGAAGATGGGCTAATCAGGCCGGGCCTCGGGATGACACCGGGGGTGCTTCGCGGCCGCCCGATCACTGGTCGCCGTCGGCTCATTGTAGCCGCGGAGGCGGACTGTGGGCCGTTGTGGGGCCGCGAGTTCACATCGTCGCGCAAAACCCGGCCGTCCCCCAGCAGCGGCTTGCAACCGGCCTCGGCCCGCACTCGTAGTGCATCGGCAGAACCCTTTGCCGGAGTGTCCGATGCTGCCGCCGGTCGTACTGCTGGTCGTAATCCTGGTCCTGATCGTCTTCGCGCTGCGGAGCATGCTGCGCGCGGTCGGTGACCTGCACCTCGACGGGGTGGAGCGGGCGCTCGACGGCGAGGAGCCGCACATCCCCGACGAGCTCGACGGCGACGACGGCGGGTTCGCCTGGATCCACGAGCGGCTGGTGGATGCCTACGCCGCGGAGACGCAGCCCTGGGCGCTGGAGCAGGTGCGCCGGGTCGACGCGCGGCTGCAGGCGGAGGTGCCCGAGGCCGAGCGCCTGGAGACGCTGGTGCTCTGGATCCCCGAGGCGAACGCGTTCACCATGCCCGGCCGCCACGTCTATCTCAGCCGCAGGCTGCTGGAGCGGGCGCGCGGCGACGAGCCCGTCGCCTTCATCGTGGCGCACGAGATGGCGCACCACCACCTCGGCCACGTCGGCACCACGGCCGCGCGGCTGGCCCGGCTCCCGGGCCCGCTGCAGGCCATCGCGACCGACCTGGTCGCGTCCCGGTGGTTCCTGTCGAACGCCGAGCGCGAGGCGGAGACGGACGCGCACGCCCTCAACCTCTGCCTGGCCGCCGGCTACGACGGGCGCCGCTGCCTGAAGGCGTTCGACCTGCTGGAAGAAGCGTCGCTCGACTGGGGCGACACGGAGGGCGTCTTCGGCCCCGACGCGGCGATCGAGGCCGCGCTCGCGGACGACCCGGAGTGGATGGTGCGCGCCCGGGAGTGGCTCGCCGAGCGCCGCAGCGGCTACCCGGCGATCCGCGAGCGCAAGGCGCGCCTGCTCGCCGCGCTGGAAGAAGCCGAGGCGGCCGCCGCGGGCTGACGCGCTCGGCGTTGGCAGTGGAGCAGCGGCGCGCATAGGTTGTGGCGCTCGCCGCCGCTTCCACCGACCCCGCCGACCGATGCGCATCCTCCGACACCTCGCCGCGCTCCTGCTGCTCGCCGCGCCGGCCGCCGCGCAGGCCGCTCCG
>DASYJZ010000497.1:0-2770 GCA_035995965.1 Longimicrobium sp.
CCCCGCATCCGCAGGATCGGTGAGCGGCGGGCTTCGCTTTCGCACGCTCGCACCTTCGCGCTCTCGCACTTCCCAGGCAACCGAAACCCGCGCTCCGGCATCAATTGCTACCGGACACCGCAGCGGAGCCCCATGGAGGACAACGAGCTCGTCAAACTCGCCCGCACGGGCGACGGCGGCGCCATACGCACGCTCTACCAGCGACACGCCGGCCGCGTGTTCGCCGTGGTGCGGCGCATGTCCGGCGACGACGCCCTGGCCGAGGACTGGGCGCAGGAGGCGTGGGTGCGCGTGATCCGCGCGCTCCCCGGCTTCCGCGGCGAGAGCCAGTTCTCCACCTGGCTCCACCGCATCGCGGTGAACAGCGCGCTGCACGGCCGCCGCTCGCGCGAGCGGAAGGCCGGCCGCGAGACGGTGATGGACGACACCCACGCCGCGCGCCCCACTGGCGGCGACGCGCTGCTCAAGCTCAAGCTGGAGCGGGCGATGGACCGCCTCCCCGACGGCATGCGCCGCGTGCTGGTGCTGCACGACGTGGAGGGCTACACCCACGAAGAGATCGGCGAGATGCTGGGGGTGAACCCCGGCACCTGCAAGAGCCAGCTCCTCAAGGCGCGGGCGAAGATGCGCAACCTGCTGAGCCCCGCGCCCGAATTCGCGGGAGAGGTACAGACATGCAACACCTGAGCTGTGAGGAGCTGGCGCGGCTGGTGGACGAGCCGCCGCTGCCGCACGAGGCGGCGCACGTGCGCGACTGCCTGGTCTGCCGGCGCGAGCTGGACGAGATGCGCGAGCAGACGATCGCCCTGGGCGCGCTCGACGACCCCGAGCTCCCGCCGGGCGCCTGGGCCGGGCTGGAGGCCGCGCTGCGGGCCGAGGGGCTCCTCTCCACCGCCGCCCCGGCGCGGGCATGGGGGGGATGGGTGGCCGGCCGGCCGCTGCTGCGGATGGCCGCGTCTCTCGCCCTCTTCGTGCTGGGCGGGGCCGCCGGCGCGGCGCTCTGGAGCCATCGCGCCGGGGAGCGGGTGGCGGTCACCGGCACCACGCAGGGCGCGCCGGTGGTGGTGCATCCCTCCGGCGAAGTATCGATGCTCGCCTCCGGCCCGGCGGACGTACCCATCACGCCGGTCGACGGGGAGCAGCAGGGGATGCAGGCGCCGTCGCCCTCGGGGGCGCGGCTGGCGTCGAACGGGGCGGCACAGCCCTCGCCGGCCGAGCGCGCCTCGGTGCTCCGCGCCGAGCGCGAGCTGGCCGAGGCGGAGGGGGCGTACCTGGCCGCGCTGCAGCGCTACGCCGCCATCGCCGACCCCGCGTCGGGCGCGGACCCGGTGACGCGCATGGCGGCGCTGGAGCGGATGATCTCGACCACCCGCGACGCGCTGGAGCGCACCCCGGGCGACCCGCTGATCAACGGCTACCACCTGGCGGCGGTGCGCGAGCGCGACGCGCTGAGCCGGCAGCTCGCGGGGGCCGACAAGGACTGGTTCTGAGCTTTCAATCGACACACGGGAGACATAGATGAACGTACGACGCTGGCTGCTCGCCGCACTGGTGCTGGCCCTGGCGCTCCCCGGCGCGCTGCGCGCCCAGGATGCCGAGGCACGGCGCGGGAGCGGCTACATGGGGATCTACTTCGGGTGGGACGACCAGGGCCGCGCCGAGGTGCGCGAGGTGGTGCGCGGCTCCCCCGCCGACCGCGCCGGCGTGCGCAGCGGCGACCTGGTGGTGCGCCTGAACGGCCGCGCGCCCACCCGCCAGGCGGTGGACGAGCTGCGCGAGAGCCTGGACCGCGGGGACTCCGTGCGGCTCCGCGTTCGGCACGACGGGGAAGAGGCCGATCGGCTGATCGTCGCCGCGGCGCGCCCGCGCACCATGGTGTACGGCCTGCCGGGCACCATCCCCGGCACCGTCTGGTCGCCCGGCGACCGGCGCATCGTGATCCGGATGGACACCATCGCCGGGCGCATCGACTCGCTGGTGGTGCGGATGGACAGCCTGCGCTCGCGGCTGCGAACCCGGCACCGCGGCGACAGTCTGGTGATCCACATGGACACCGTCTACCGGGTGCTGCGCGACAGCCTGCGCAGCTCCCTGCCGCGGGCCAGCCGCGAGTTCCGCACGATGGTGCCGTTCCTCAACGAGTTCGGTTCGCGCTCGGTGGCCGGGGCCGAGTTCGCGGAGATGAACGCGGGGCTGGGGAGATACTTCCACACCAACGAGGGGCTGCTGGTGCTGCAGGTGGGAGCGCAGACGCCCAGCGCGCGCGGCGGCCTGCAGGCCGGCGACGTGGTGGTGGAGGCGGCGGGGCGCAAGGTGGAGCGGGTGCGCGACCTGCGCGACGCCTTCACCCGGGCCGCGGGGCAGGAGGTGCGGCTGACCGTGCTTCGCGACGGGCGCCGCCAGCAGCTCTCGGTGCGCTGGGAGCAGCCCCGGACGCGCACCTTCCGCTACGACACCGAACGCGGCGAGCTGCTGGAGCCCACCCGGCGCCCGTAACGGCAACGGCTATCTCACGCGGAGCCGCGGAGACGCGGAGGGGGCCCCCGCCCTCTCCGCGTTTCCGCGTCGAAACAACCGTTCTCCGGGTGATACCAGATTCGGCGATTGGCGTTTCCTGGAGCGTGTCGATGAGCCGGCTATAGATCCTTCGGCCTGCCAAGCCTTTGCCGGATAGAAAGATGAGTCGTGGTCGGCCTCAGGATGACGTCTTCGGGGTCTTGCACGAATGCACGGATGATCGTGGGGATTGGTATGAGACCTCAGCCCCGCC
>DASYJZ010000498.1:0-10464 GCA_035995965.1 Longimicrobium sp.
TCGGCGGGGAGCTGCAGCGCCGCGGCGACACGGCGGCGGTGGTGCCGGCCGGGGCGGAGCGCCCGTGAAGGCGGCCTGCGCGGCGCTGGCGGCGCTCGCCCTCCTCTGGGCGCCCGCCGCGCGCGCGCAGGGAACGTGCGGCGCGCCCGTCCCCGCCGCCGCGCAGCGCGCCTGGCCCGCGCCGCTCGACCGCGCCGTCTCCTTCCGCGCCCGCGACGTCTCCCTGCGCGAGGCGCTCGACCGCCTCTCCGCCGCCGCCCGCGTGCGGCTCTCCTATTCGTCCGACCTCCTCCCGCTCGGCCGCCGCGTCTGCGTCGTGGCGCGCGAGGAGGCGCTGGGGGCGGCGCTGGCGCGGCTCCTGGCCGGCACCGGCGTGGAAGCGACGGTGGTGTCCGGGCAGGTGGTGCTCGCCCCCGCTCGCACCGGGCAACCCACCTCCCCCGAAGGCCACGTGACCGACCGGGTGAACGCGCTCGACGCGATCGTGGTCACCGGGAGCGCGGCCGGGTCGGAGCGCCGCTCGGTGACCGTCGGCCTGGACGTGGTGGATGGGCACCGCCTGGCCCGCCGCGGGGCCGAGTCGCTCGCGGACGTGCTCAACGCCTCCGTCCCGGGCGTGTGGGCGTGGCGGCAGGCGCCGTCGGCGCTGGTGGCCCAGTACGGCAGCGTGCGCGGCGCCAGCTCCTTCGGCGCGACCTATCCCAAGGTGTACGTGGACGGGGTCGAGGCCGCCAACCCGCTGCTGGTGACGGAGCTCGATCCCGACGACGTGGAGCGGGTGGAGGTGATCCGCGGGCCGCAGGGCGCGGCGCTCTACGGCTCCGACGCCATCAGCGGCGTGATCAACATCGTCACCCGCCACGAGGGGGCCGGCGGCGGCGCCGCGCGGGCGCAGCTCCGCAGCATGGTGGGGATGGCGGGAAGCGCCTACGCCGCGCACCCGGCCACCTGGGACCACCGCCTGTCGCTGCGCACGGGGTCGAACCTGGGCTCCGCCGGGCTCGCGCTGCGGGTGGGGCGCACGGGAGCCATCTTCCCGGGCGCCGAGACCCGGCGCATCTCCGCCGCCGGCGACGCGCGGCGGGTGACGCGCAACGCCATCCTGAACGCCTCGCTGCGCGTCTCCGACCGGCGCTCGGGAGTGGGGACGAATCCCCTGCTGGCCGGGCTCCCCACCGCGCTCCCCGCCGCCGCCGACTCGGTGGACGGCCAGTCGGTGCGCCTCTACACCCTCGCCACCAGCGCGACCATCGCCACCGACGGCCCCTGGACGCACACCGTGCTCTTCGGCATCGACGGGTACCGGCTGGACTTCGTCCCCGAGAGCGTGATCCCCTTCCCGCTGGCGAACGACGCGGGGCTCAACGTGGCGCGCGGCGGCGGCGACCGCGGCACCTTCCGCGCGAGCAGCACCCTGCGGCTGGGCGACGCCGAGGCAGAGACGCAGGGGGCCGTCACGCTCGCCGTGGAGCACTCGGTCCTGCGCCAGGAGACCGGGGTGTCGCAGTCCTCCTCCGCGCCGCAGCAGCAGCAGCCGTACACGGCGCGGCACGAGGTCCGGGTCGCGGGCCCCGAGCAGACCGTGACGGAGTGGCGGCACGACACGGGGGTGATGGCCCAGGCGAGCGGCTCCTGGCGCAACGCCTTCTTCGGCACGGCGGGCGTGCGGCTGGAGAACAGCGACGGCTTCGCCGGCGGCGGCGGGATCTCCACCCTGCCGATGCTGGGCGCGGCCTGGGTGCAGCGGCTGGGCGGCGGGACGGAGCTCAAGCTGCGCACCGCCTTCGGCCGGGGAATCCGCCCGCCGCGCACGCCCGCGCGCGACCACATGCGCTGGCACGACCGCTGGGCCGCCACGCTGCTCGGCCCCGAGACGCAGTCCGGCATCGAGGTCGGGGCCGAGCTCTACGTGGGATCCTCGGTGTCGCTGCAGGCCACGCGCTTCGACCAGCGTGCGTCCGGCCTGATCCAGGACGTGGCGGTGCGCGTCGACACTTTCGTGCAGGGCGGGCGGCAGGTGTGGCGGGTGGGGTACGAGCTGCAGAACGTGGGCGCGATCGACAACCGCGGGTGGGAGATGCAGGGATCCTACGCCGCGGGGCCGCTCTCGCTCTCGGCCGCGCTGGCGACGGTGGACAGCCGCGTGCGCCGGCTCGCCACGGGCTACCTGGGCGACCTGCAGCCGGGCGACCGCGTGCTCGGCGTCCCCGGCCGCACGGCGAGCCTCACGGCCGAGTGGGAGGGCGGCGGCTGGAGCGGCGCGGTGACGGCGTCGCGCGCGTGGGACTGGATCAACTACGACCGCCTGGCCCTGGCCAGCGCGTTCGCGGACACTACTGGCACGCGCCGCGTCGACGGCCCCGCGCTGCGCCGGTTCTGGCGGGCCTACGACGGCGCCACCGACCTCCGCGCGACCGTCTCGCGGCAGCTGCGCCCGGGGATCTGGCTGGTGGCGAAGGGCGAGAACCTGCTCGGCACCCAGACCGGCGAGCCCGACAACCTCACCATCCGCGCCGGCCGCTCCCTGATGCTCGGAGCGCGCGCGGACTTCTGAACGGATTGGTCTCACGCAGAGCCGCAGAGACGCAGAAGGGAGCCGCCATGGGCCCTCTGCGTCTCCGCGGCTCTGCGTGAGATTTCTTTTAGCGGGACCGCGGACACTTGCGCGGGTAGCGGTGCACGGCGAATCTGCGGCATCCCCTCTTCGCGCGTCTCTGACCCCGCCGCCCTGATGCCATCCCTCGTCCGATCCGTAGCCACGCTGGCGATGCTGGTGGCCTGCGCCGCGCCCGCCGTCCCGGACAGCGCGCCGGCGCCACGGGCTTCGCAGCCGGCCGTCTACGACCTGCTGATCCGCGGCGGGCGCATCGTGGACGGCACGGGGAGCCCGTGGGTGCGCGGCGACGTCGCCATCCGCGGCGACCGGATCGTGGCGGTGGGGCTGATGCCGGGGGCGCAGGCGCGCGACACCATCGACGCGACCGGGCTGATCGTGGCGCCGGGGTTCATCGACATGCTGGGGCACTCCGAGTATCCGCTGCTCCGGAACCCGCAGGCGGCGTCGAAGATCACGCAGGGGATCACCACCGAAATCACCGGCGAGGTCACCAGCGTCGTCCCCGTCAACGCCAACACCATGCGCGAGCTGGGCGACAGCACGCGGATGCTCGTCACCTGGACCGACCTGAACGGCTACTTCGCGAAGCTCGATTCCGTCCGCCCCGCCATCAACCTCGCCACCTTCGTGACCGTGGGCTCGGTGCGCCGCTACGTGATGGGCGACGCCGACCGCCGCGCCACCCCCGCGGAGCTGGAGCAGATGCGCGGCCTGGTCGCCGACGCGATGCGGCAGGGGGCGATGGGGCTGTCGACGGGGATGGCGTACAGTCCCGCCTCGTTCACGCCGACGGACGAGATCGTGGAGCTGGCGAAGGTGGCCGGGCGCTACGGGGGCGGCTACGCCAGCCACATCCGCAGCGAGGGCAACCGCCTGGTGGAGGCGGTCGAGGAGGCGATCCACATCGGCGAGGCGGCGGGGACCTGGGTGGAGATCCACCACATCAAGGTCAGCGGCAAGGCCAACTGGGGGAAGATGCCGGCCGCCGTGGCGGCCATCGAGCGGGCGCGCGCCCGCGGCGTGGACGTGAGCGCCGACCAGTACCCGTACCCCGCGTCGGGAACGGACCTCGACGCCATCCTCCCCAACTGGGCGCACGAAGGCGGCACCGAGGCCATGCTGGCGCGGCTGCGCGACCCCGCCTCCCGCGCGCGACTCGCCGAGGAGCTCACCCGCGGCGGCGACGAGAACATCGGCGCCAGCGCGGGCGGGCCCAGCGGGGTGATGATCGCGGGGATCGTGGAGGACAGCCTGCGGCGCTACCAGGGGATGCGCCTCAGCGAGGTGGCCGCGGCGCGGCGGCAGCCGGTGGTGGAGGCGCTCTTCGACCTGATCCTGGCCGACCGGTCGCGCACGTCGGCGATCTATTTCTCCATGTCCGAGCCGGACATCGAGTACGCGATGCGGCAGCCGTGGGTGAGCGTGGGGATCGACGCCGGCGCCCGCGCGGCCGACTCCACCGTCACCGAGCACCCGCACCCGCGCGCCTACGGCTCGTTTCCGCGCATCCTCTGCCACTACGTGCGCGAGCGGCACGTGATCACGCTCGAAGACGCCGTCCGCAAGTTCACCGCGCTTCCCGCGGCCCGCGTGGGCCTGGCCGACCGCGGCGTGCTGAAGGCGGGGATGTACGCCGACCTCACCCTCTTCGACCCGAACACCGTCTGCGACCGCGCGACCTTCGTGGACCCGGTGCAGACCTCGGTCGGCATCATCCACGTGATCGTGAATGGCGTCCCCGTCGTCCGCAACGCGCGCATGACCGGCCAGCGCGGCGGGCGCGGACTGCGGCGGGGCGGGGGATGAAGATGCGGCGGATCCGACGGCCGCATGTCCCCGCAACGTCGCGCGTTCGCGGGTGCCCCTCCCCCGGATTTCGCAGACGAGGGCGCGCGGAAGGACGGCGGCCGCATCGTCCGCAGCCAGGTGGTGGATGATCGGCGCGACGGGCGGTAGATTGCAAACAGATGAAGGTCCATAATCCGCATCGCTGGCCGACCCCACTCCCACCATCCATCCCCATGATCATCCATCGCTTCGGCCTGCTGGCCGCCGCCCTCGCCTGCGCCGCGACCGCGGCATCCGCGCAGGAGCTCGTGTTCTCGCAGATCCCCTGGGGCGCTCCCGCCGACAGCGTCCGCGCGCGGCTGGAGGCACGGGGATTCGAGTACCGCGGCGTGGTCGGCAACGGCGACCGCGCGTTCTACAGGGCCGACGGCGCGGGCGTGACCGTGGCCATCCGCGCGGACCGCGCCGTCGGGTTTCTCTCGATCGAGCCGGCGGCCGGCGCGGAGGTCGACGCGCGCTTCCGCGCGCTGGCCGACTCGCTGGAGGCGGGGTTCGGCACGCCGCTGGACCGCCGCCCCGAGCTGCGGCGCTGGGAGAAGGGGCTCACCTCTGCCGCGGTGCGCGTGGTCAGCGACGACGCCGGCGAGCGGCGGGTATCGACCGAGTGGCGCGGCCCCGGCTGGTACGACGAGATGGGCCGCCGCGGCGCGCTCCTGGAGCTCCCGGCGCTCCCCGCCGGCTACACCACCGTGAGCATGACCGGCGGCTCGCGCATTTCCGTCGACACGGCGACGATGGCCGCGCGCGAGGGGCGGCCGCTGCGCGCGCGCTTCCGCATCGACTACGCGCAGCCGCTCCCCGACGCCAGCGGCCGCTACGACGCCATCGAGTACGGGATGGACTTCGACTGCTCCGGCGGGCGGACGCGGATGGTGAGCCGCACCACCTTCCTCGCCGGCCGCCGCCAGCGCAGCGACGCGTCCGAGGGCCTCCCCTGGTCGCCCGCGCGCGCCGGGACGGACCCCTCGCGTGGGCTCGACGCGGTCTGCCGCGTGGCCGGCCGCGGCCCAGCGGTCGTCGCGCCGCCCGCCCAGACGCGCACCTTCGCGGCGCCCCCCGCCGGGTGGATGGTGCTGACCGAGGGCGCGTCGGACCGCTGGCTGCTGGACAGCGCCTCGGTAGGGGCGAAGGGCGCGGGAGTCTACTCCGGCACGGTGCGCATCGAGACCGGCGCCACCCAGCCCTCGCCGTACGGGCGGATGGACGGGATGCGGATGCAGTTCGACGTGGACTGCACCCACCTGCGCGCGCGCGTCACCGGCGCGGCGGCGCAGCTCCACGGGCGCGACCTGGGCACGATCCCTGTTCCCGCGGTGCAGGCTGCGTGGTCGACGCCGCCGGAGGGCAACCCCATCATCGCCACCATCTGCCGCCTCGGCACGGATCACCGGCCGTAGTCTCCCGCAGTAAACCGTTCCCCGGCAGTGGGTCACGCTGCCGGGTCCTGGTGCGCGCATGGCAGTGGGCTCCGGACACTGTCGAAACACTTGCGTGCGAACCGGTGTTATAGTTAAGTATATCACAGTTACACCAACCTGGGGCTGCGATGCGGCCGCGGTCGCCGCAGCCAGTCACGCCCGCTTGCGGGCACCCACCAACCGAACAAAGGAAGAGAATGTCCAGCATCGGCCGGCGCGCGTTCGCGCGTATCCTGCTTCTCGGCTCCGGGCTCGTCTTCGCGGCAGCCTGCGGCAACGATGTTCCAACGGCGACGAAGGCCCCGGAGAAGCCGCGGGCCGTTCTGTCGATCGACCCGAACGCCTGGTACGTCATCCGCAACGCGGCCAGCTACAAGGTGATGGATGTCAGCAACGCCGGATGCTGCAACGGGGCATGGATCCATCAGTGGGATTACGAAGGCCTGGCCAACCAGCAGTGGCGCATCACGGATATCGGCGGCGGCTACTACAAGATCGTGGCCAGGCACAGCGGCAGAGCGCTGGATGTCGAGAGCGCCTCGACGTCCGACGGGGCACGGATCCATCAGTGGACGTATGGAGGCCTGGCGAATCAGCAGTGGACTTTTGTCGCTGGCATCTACGGCTACGCGATCATCGCGAGGCACAGCGGCAAAGCGGCGGTCCTCACCGCCGGCGACGTGTACGCCAACGGGCTGGGGGTCCGTCAGTATCCCTATGGGGGCTCGTCGTATTCAACTCAGCAGTGGCTCCTGGAGAAGGTCCAGTAGGGCAGCGTGCTGGGGGAGGGATGGCGGTGGGCACCACATTGGCGGGGGACGGACTGCGTGCAGTTGTAGCCGCGAGTTCACTCGCATTGTCGGACGCACCGACCCTCACGGTACAACGCGGAACGGCCGCCCTCGCGGGCGGCCGTTCGCATGCTTCCTCGTGCGTCAGCGGCGCTCAGGCGAGAACGCGCTCCTCGATCTCGTCTTCGAGCACGACGCCCTTCGGCAGCGCGCCCTCCTCCGTCCAGGCGCGGAAGCAGGCATAGGGGAACTCGCGCGCGGCGCGGATCTGGTCGGGGAAGCCGAAGTAGTCGTGCCACCCCATCTCCTGCGCCTTCCACTTGCAGTCCCAGTGGAAGCTCACGCGGCGCACCTCGGCCGCCGTGTGCAACTCCATCACCCCGCGGAAGAACTCGCAGCCGGAGCTCCCATGCAGCTCGATTGATTCGACCTGCAGCGCGGGATATTCTTCCAGCGCCCGCACCAGCGTGCGCTCCACCTTCACCGGCGGGCAGTCGCGGTTGAACGCGAGGCGCTCGTTCGGCCGGCCCTCGCGCACGAAGCGGGTCACGGCGTCGCGGAACGCGTCCGTCGCGCTGGAGCCGTCCAGCAGCTCGAAGATCTTCATCGGTCTCGGTGGGGAGGCGCGGGGGGTTGGTGGACCGCTGAAGATAACCGCGTGTAGCAGTTCTGCCAAGCGCTTGTCGCTGCGAGGTTTGCACCGCCCGCCGCGTCCGCCGCGCCCGTCCCCAGCCACCTCGACTGCGCCCCCGTGACCGACCCCGGCGACCGCCCGTCCGACCCCGCCCGCGCCGACCTCCATCCCCCCGCCGACGTGGTGCGCATCGCGCGGCGGCTGGAGGAGGCGGGCCACTCCACCTGGGCCGTGGGCGGCGCGGTGCGCGACGCGCTGGCCGGCCACGGAGAGGGGAGGGACTGGGACCTGGCGACCGCCGCGCGTCCGGGCGAGGTGCAGCGCCTCTTTCGCCACACCGTCCCCGTCGGCATCGCGCACGGCACCGTGGGCGTGGTGGGGAAGGACCGGCGGATGTACGAGGTCACCACCTTCCGCCGCGACGTGGAGACCGATGGCCGCCACGCGAAGGTCTCCTTCTCCGACACGGTGGAGGAGGACCTGCAGCGGCGCGACTTCACCATCAACGCCGTCGCCTGGCACCCGCTGAGCCACGAGGTGCGCGACCCGCACGGCGGCGTCCCCGACCTGCGCGATGGCCTGCTGCGCACCGTGGGCGACGCGCGCGAGCGCTTCCGCGAAGACCGGCTGCGGGTGCTGCGCGCGCTGCGCTTCGCCGGGCGCTTCGGGCTGCGCGTGGATCCCGCCACCTGGGAGGCGGCACGGGAGGCCGCGCCCGGGCTCCCGCACCTCTCCGCCGAGCGGGTGCGCGAGGAGTTGGTGAAGGTGCTGAAGGAGGTGAAGCGCCCCTCGGACTCGCTGCGGCTCTACGAGGCCTCGGGCGCGCTCGCCGCGCTCTACCCCGAGCTGCAGGCCTGCGTCGGCGTCCCCGACGGCGACGAGGACGTCTGGTCGCACCTGCTGCGCACCGCCGCCGCCGCGCCGCCCAGCCGCATCCCCCTGCGCCTCGCCGGGCTGCTGCACGACGTCGGCAAGCCGCTGGGCGACGATGGGCACGCGGAGACGGGGGCCGCGCTGGCGCGGGGGATGATGACGCGGATGAAGTTCTCCAACGCGGAGCGCGATTTCGTGTTGCACCTGGTCGCGCAGCACGAGGGCCTCCCCGCCTCCGACGCGCCGGCGCCCGAGGTGCGGCGATGGCTGCGGCGCGTCGGCCGCGAATACGTGCACGACCTGCTGCGGCTGGAGGTCTACAATGCGAAGGGCCGCCCGCACCCCGACGAGGCGCGCGTTCGCGAGGCCGAGGCCCTCCGCCGCCGCGCCGACGCGGAGATGCGCGCCGGCGCCGCCCTGGAGATCGGCGACCTCGCCATCGGTGGCGACGAGGTGCGCGCCCTGGGCGTCTCCGCCGGCCCCGCCGTGGGCGAGATCCTTCGCGACCTCCTCGAGCGCGTCACCGACGATCCGTTCCTCAACACCCCCGACGCGCTGATCGAGATCGTCCGCGAGCGGTTGGACTCGTAGACGGCTGTAGCGCGCGGTCCGCGGCATCCCCCCTCCCCGGAAGGGCGGACGGTACTGCATGTCCGCCTTCCGACCCTCCCCACTAGGGGGAGGGTTGGCGCTTCGCTTGGAACTGCAACAGGTTAGACCATGCCTAACCTGCCGGATGTCATCCTGAGCGTCGCCGCTGCGCCCGACTGTCCTTCGCGACAGCTTCTGGCGGCGACCGAAGGACCTGTAGTCGCGGCAACGACATAGCCGGCCTCCCGCACCAACCGAGCCCACCATGCCCCAGCCCGAGCCGTGGCTTCGCGGCCCCATCCCCGGCATCCCGCCGCTGCTGATGCCCGTCGCCCACGCGCTGGTGATGGCGCGCGAAGACATCGAAGCGGCGATCTCCGCACTGTCGGCGGACGAGCTGTGGACGCGCCCCGGCGGCGCCGCGTCCGCCGGATTCCACGCGATGCACCTGGCTGGCTCGCTCGACCGCCTCTTCACCTACGCCCGCGGCGAGCAGCTCACCGCCGGCCAGCTGCGCACCCGGGAGCGCGAGAAGTCGCCCGAGCCGCCGCCGTCCGTCGCCGAGCTGGTGCGCCTGGTCCACGACACTGTCGACCGCGCGCTCGCACAGCTCCGCGCCACGGACGAGCGCACCCTCTTGGAGTCGCGCGAAGTCGGCCGCATGAAGCTGCCCAGCAACGTCCTCGGCCTCCTCTTCCACGCCGCCGAGCACACCCAGCGCCACGTCGGCCAAGTGGTCACGACCGCGAAGGTGGTGCGGGGGGACGAACCAGGATCGTAGGTGTATGAACGGAGTGCAGTAAGTTTGTTTCAGACCTCCTTTGCGGGCCGAGCTACCGGCTTGACAGGTCGTCTGTCCAGATAGATCATCCGTAGGTGTTCAATCGTTGAACATCTGGGCGACGGACGAAGGTGGATGCCGGACCGAGAGGAAGTACCGATGAGAACATCTGTCACGCGGCGAGTCCTTCCCGCGCAGGACGTTCCAGAGGACCTCTTGATCTTCCGCGCCAGAATGGAGGCAGCGGGGATCAGGGTACGTCTTCCGAACGCCGGTCCTGACTACAAGCTTCCCAAGCCGATTACCGTCGAGGGAGAGCCTCTCAGCGAAACGGTGATTCGGCTGCGTGACCTGCAGCCGTGAAGTACTTCTTCCTCGACACGTCGGCCTTCGTGAAGGCATACGTGGTGGAGGCTGGAGAAAGGAGGGTTCGCGGGCTTGTTGCTGGAGCCGTCGCGAGCCCTCCTTCTTGTCGCTTGATCGTCACGGATTTCACATTCCTCGAGGCGATTTCCGCTCTGCTGCAGAAACGAGCCGAAGGGAAGATCACCAAGGCCGCATGCAACTCGTCGCTCGCCGAGATCGAGGTGCTGCTAAAGGGCGTGGCTTCGCCCTATCTCGTCATATCGACCAGCGACGTATCGGAGGACGTGCCCAGCATCATCCGCACATACGGTCTCAGGCCCGGAGACGCCGTTCATGTGGCGGCGGCTCTGGCCGCACGCCATTCCACACCTGCCGGGATGCAATTCGTGTTCGTAACCTCGGATACCAACCAGGCTAACGCGGCGCGTGCGGAAGGATTCGATGTGTGGGATCCAGCAGTGGACTAGGGCGGTTTTCTCCCGGGTCCGGAGTTTGTGGCGTCCGCGGCCGTGGCGCCCTCTCCCTTGCGCCTGAGAGCGCAAACC
>DASYJZ010000499.1:0-1790 GCA_035995965.1 Longimicrobium sp.
TAGGCGACGAGGACGGGAAGCGGCGGGAGCGGCGGAAGCGGCATCACGCGCTCGCCGCGGCCCCAGGCGAGGGCGAAGGGGGATCCGCAGACAAAGAAGGGAACGTCGGCGCCGAGCTCGATCGCCATCCGCAGCAGCGCCGCGGGCGGGAGCGGCTCGCCGTGCAGGGCGTTCAGCGCGCGGAGGACGGCGGCGGCGTCGGAGCTGCCGCCGCCCAGCCCGGCCGCGGCGGGGATGTGCTTGGTGAGGTGCAGGTCGATCGCGGGCGCGGCACCCATCTCCCGGTAGAAGCGCTCCGCCGCGCGTACCGCGAGGTTGCGCCCGGGCGGCCCGACGTCCACCCCGCCCTCCACCGTGAGCCGGATCCCGGCATCGCCGCGGGTGACGACGATCTGGTCGGCGAGGGAGATGGCGCAGAGCAGCGTCTCCAGCGCGTGGTAGCCGCTCTCCTCGCGCGCCAGGATGCAGAGGCGGAGGTTGACCTTGGCCGGCGCGGCGAGCTCCACCCGGTCAGGCACGGCCGGGCCCAGCTTTCTCCTCCGGCGGCGCATCGGCCGACTCGGCGCTGCCGATGAGCTCCTTCCAGCTCAGGTCGAGCTTCTGCACGTACCAGAGCCCCAGCAGCGTCACCGTGATGAAGCCGCCCAGGTGGTAGCCGATGGCGAACGACGCGGCGCGCGACGGGTCCACCCCCCAGAGCCCCAGCCCGTAGCGCGCCGCCGCCTCCAGCGGCCCGAAGAAGCCCGGCGACGACGGAACGGCGACGGCCAGGTTGATGACGCACTGGAGGAAGATCGCCCCCCGGTACCCCGGCTCGGTGATGCCGAACGCAAGGCAGCCGAAGTAGATCGAGAGGGGGATGAAGAGCCACTGGAAGACGGCCCAGGCGGCCGACACCGCCAGCAGCCGCGGATCGCGCAGCACCGCGAGCCCGCCGATGAAGCTCTCGAACATCTTCAGCAGCGGACGGCCCAGTCGCGGCGGCAGCAGGCGCCCGGCGACGCGCTCGGCCAGGGCGAGGGAGCGCGCCGGAGTGAGCGCCAGCACGATCACCCCCACCCCGATCACCGCGACCACCAGCGAAAGGATGCGCACCGCGGCGAGCGCGTTGGACGCCTTCTCGGGGGAGGGGAAGCCGGGGAGGGCCATCACCGTGAACAGCAGTCCCACGGTCACCAGCCCGTCGAACACGCGCTCCACCACCAGGGTGGCGAAGACGGCGCTCACCGGGAGCCGCGCGAGCTTTCCGCACACCACCGCGCGCACCAGTTCGCCCACGCGTGCGGGGATCAGGTTGTTGGCCGCGAAGCCGATCGCCGCGCCCGCGACCCGCGGCTGGAAGGGAACGTGGGGGTCGAGCGGGGCGAGCAGCGCCTTCCAGCGCAGCGCGCGGAGGTGGATGGAGAGGGTGGCGACCAGGATGGAGAGGGCCAGGTAGAGCCAGTTCGCGCTGCGCAGGTGGGAGCCGACCTGGCCCCAGTCCACGTCGTGCAGCGCGAGCCAGAGGAAGAAGGCGGTCACCGCGAGGCTGGCGGCGACCCTCAGGCGTCCCTTCATCCCGCGGCGTGCGCCCGGCGCTCCACCCCCAGCGCGACCAGCCCGAACAGCTCGTCCAGCGCCTCGCGGAAGCCGTCGCCCGGGCCGGCCATGGCGAAGATCCGCTCGCGCATCCGCAGCGCCTCGCGCAGCGCGTCGTCGGGATCGTAGACCAGCGTCTCGACGGGGACCACGCCGCCCGCGGACGCCGGCGTCGGCGCGGAAGCGGGCTCCGGCTGCACGTCGACCGCGGC
>DASYJZ010000500.1:0-1572 GCA_035995965.1 Longimicrobium sp.
GGGGTGGCGAACGCCTCGGTGAGCGCGTTCACCTCGATGGGGTCGCCCAGCTCGGTGGCGGTGCCGTGCGTCTCCACGTAGGTCACGGTGGACGGTGGCACGCCGGCCGCCTGGAACGCGGCGCGGATGGCGCCGGCCTGCCCGTCCACGCGGGGCGCGGTGAAGCCCACCTTGAGCGAGCCGTCGTTGTTGATGGCGGAGCCCAGGATCACCGCGTGGATGGTGTCGCCGTCGGCCAGCGCGTCGTCGAGCCGCTTGAGCAGCACGGCGCCCACGCCGCTGCCGCCCACCGCGCCGCGCCCCGCCGCGTCGAAGGCGCGCACGTGCCCGTCGGGCGAGGCGATCCCCCCCTCCTCGTACACGTACCCGCTGCGGGTGGGCACGGAGACGGCGGCGCCCCCGGCCAGCGCCAGCTCGCACTCGCCGGCCAGCAGCGCCTTGCAGGCCATGTGGACGGCCACCAGCGAGGTGGAGCACGCCGTCTGCACCGTGACCGCCGGCCCCTCGAGCCCCAGCTTGTAGGCCACGCGGGTGGCGATGAAGTCCTTCTCGTTGCCCAGCGCCACCGCGAACGAGCCCACCGCGCGCATCACCGCCTCGTTGGCGCGCAGCCGGTGCTCGTAGCCGCTGGCGCCCTGCCCGGCGAACACCCCCACCCGGCCGCCCGGCGCATACCCGGCGTGCTCCATGGCCTCCCAGCAGGCCTCCAGGAACAGCCGCTGCTGGGGGTCGATGATCTCCGCGTCGCGCGGCGAGTAGCCGAAGAAGGGGGCGTCGAAGAGCTCCGACCCCTCGATGGCCCCGAACGCGGGGACGAAGCGTGGGTCGTCCAGCCGGCGCGCGGTGAATCCGACCTCTTCCAGCTCCTCGCGGGTGAAGCGGGCGATGGACTCCACGCCGTCGCGCAGGTTGCGCCAGAACGCCTCCACGTCGCCCGCGCCGGGGAATCGCCCCGCCATGCCGACGATGGCCACGCGGCCGGACGCGGACGGCGCCGGGCCCCGCGCGGCGCGCGCGGTGAAATCACCGAAGGGCTCCGTGGGCGGGCGCGTGGAAAAGGGGGACGCGGGGTCCGCGGCGTCTGCTTCCGGCAGCCGGTTGAAGTGGGGCATGGAACGCTCGGTTTCGGTGTCTTCGGTGGATGAGGCCGGTCAACAAGTGCCAAGTGCTGAGTGCCAAGTGCCAAGTGCTGAGTGCTGAGTGCTGAGTGCCGATTCCTGCGCCGACCGAGGCTCAGCGCCCTCTCCGGCTCGCTGGGGCTCGCCACCTCTCCCGTACCGGGAGAGGTAGAATTCCCCAGCGCCTGCGGGAACACGCACCGGCAGCGCTGCGTCTGCCCTTGCACGATCCTGTGCAGGCCGGGCCGGTGCCGACGCCACCCACCCTTGCCCGGTACGGGAGAGGGTTTGCGCTCTCAGGCGCAGGGATGAACGACCGGGATGTTCCTTTACAAAACAGACCGGCATGATGATTGACACTTCGTATCCTGCCGGAGGGTCTTCCGGCAAGCGCGTCACCATCGTTTTGCCGTTCCAAACGCGCGGGTTAGGCCGACAGCTTTCCGGTTCGTTC
>DASYJZ010000501.1:0-2963 GCA_035995965.1 Longimicrobium sp.
AGCCAGGTGCCCTTGCCCGCGCCGTACTTCTCGATCGCCTCCAGCCCGTAGGCCGAGCAGGTGGGATAGAAGCGGCAGACGGGCGGCTTCAGCGGAGAGAGGGCGCTCCGGTAGAAGCGGATCCCGGCGGTCATCACGCGGGCGAGCACAGCTCCTCCACCAGCGCCTGCAGCTCCTGGCGCAGCTCCTCGTACGCGGCCTGGTACGCCTCGGGACGGGCACGCACCAGTACGTCGAGCGCGCGCCCGGAGTTTCTGAGCGCGGGGAGCACCACGGTGCGCCCCGCCTCGCGCAGCCGGCGCTTCACCCGGTTGCGCTCCACGATCTCGTGCTTGTGCTTGGGCACCACCACGCCCCAGCGCGGAAACGCCGAAGGGGAAGGGGAGACGAACGCGTCGAGGTGACGCGTCTTCCTCCTCTTCCCCCGTCTGAACAGCTCCCGGATCTCCCCCGACTGCGTGATGCGTGCGGCGCGCGGCAGCGCGAACCCGCGCGGGGCGGAACCCTCGGTGTCCATCGTCGGCTGGCGCGGGGCCGGCCGCGGCTTACTTGCCCGCGATCTTGACGGTCAGCTGGTGCCGCCCCTTGCGCCGGCGGGCGTTGAGCACGGCGCGGCCGCCCTTGGTGGCCATGCGGGCGCGGAACCCGTGCTTGTTGATCCGCTTGCGGTTGCGCGGACGGTACGTAGGCTTCATCTCAACCCCTTGGGGTGCTTGCTCGTATGCGTTGGGCCGGGGTGCGGCAAAGACGGGAAATATAGCCGCGGCTCCTCGGAGCGTCAACCCGACGGGCCTCGCCAACTACAACGGCGGTCTCACGCGGAGCCACGGAGGAACGGAGAGAACGGCGACGGCCTACTCGCCCGAGGGTTGCGCGAAGATGACCACGTTGCCGCCGGGCTCGCGCACGCCGATCTCCATCATCCCATAGAAGGTGGTGCGGCGGGGCTGGACGACCTCGGCGCCGGCCACTGCGGCCTCGACCGCGTCCAGGTCGCCCACCTCGATGTAGAGGACGGTGCGGTGCGCGCCCTCGGCCAGCTCCGGGAGGTCGGCGGCGACGCTGGCGCGGCTCTGGTACATGATCTCCACCGCGCCCTGCTGCAGGATCACGAAGCCGAGCTCCCCGTCGTGCGGCACCTCGGCGGTGCGCTCGAAGCCCAGGGGGCCGGTCCAGAACGCGGCGCAGGGCTCCACCTGGTCCACCACCAGCACCGGGGTCAGCTTCTTCATCTCAAAGTCTCCGTCGTCAGGATCGAGGGGTTGGACCGGCGTCCTGCAGTCTACGCGCGGCACTCCCGCGGGGCCACTGCTACGGCTCCGTGCGGCACCGTCCGTCCATCCACCGCTCCGTTGCAGACAGGGCGGGTACAAACGCTTGCAAACCGAAGAAACCCCAGCATTCATGCGGGTTCCTTGACTTTTCCACACCCCCCGTCTAGGTTGCGCCGGTACCGTTTAGAGGCCCGCCGAACCACCCTGCAGAGGTCATGGAGCTCACCGCCGGGGAAGTCTGGTCACGCATCCTGAAGGCCGCCGAGGCGGCGCTGCCCGAACAGGCGTTCCGGACGTGGCTGGCTCCCACCCAGGCGGTGGCGATCTCGCAGGACCTGCTGGTGGTCTCCACTCCCAATCCGTTCGCGGTCGACTGGGTGGAGGTCAGGTACGCGGAGCTGCTCACCACCCTGGGCGAGTCGCTCTTCGGCCGGCGCTTCACCCTTTCGGTGCAGTTCCAGGCGAACGGAAAGACCGCCGCCCTCCCCCCGCCCCCCGACGAGATCGCGCCGCCGCCCGTGCCCGCCGCCGCGCCCCTGCACGCGCCGTCCCCCCCCACGACCTCGTCCGCGCCGGCGCCCGCCGCCGGCGGGATCCGCGGGACGGTGCCGCTGAACCCCCGCTACGTCTTCGACCGCTTCGTGGTGGGCGGCAACAACGAGCTCGCCGCCGCCGCCGCGCACGCCGTGGCCCAGGCCCCGGCGCGCCACTACAACCCGCTCTTCATCTACGGCGGGGTGGGGCTGGGGAAGACGCACCTGATGCACGCCATCGGGCACGCGATGCTGGAGCGCGAGCCGGGGAAGCGGGTGATGTACCTCTCCTCGGAGCGCTTCACCAACGAGATGGTGGGGGCGATCCAGGGCGGCACCATGGCCGACTTCCGGCGCCAGTACCGCCAGATCGACCTGCTGCTGGTGGACGACATCCAGTTCCTGGAAGGCAAGGAAGGCACCCAGGAGGAGTTCTTCCACACCTTCAACGCACTGCACGACGCGCAGAAGCAGATCGTGCTCACCAGCGACCGCCAGCCCAAGGAGATCGGGCTGGAAGACCGCCTGGTGTCGCGCTTCGAATGGGGGCTGGTGGCCGACATCAAGGCGCCCGACTTCGAGACCCGCATGGCCATCCTGCGCCTCAAGGTGGAGGAGGACGGGCTGCAGATCCGCGGCGCGGAAGACGTGCTGACCTTCATCGCCCGCAACCGCACCAGCTCGGTGCGCGAGATCGAGGGGGCGGTGATCAAGCTGCTCGCCTTCTCCTCGCTCACCGGCCGCCCGATCGACCTGGCGCTGGCGCAGGAGGCGCTGGGCGGGGCGATGAAGAGCGGCGGCCCCGCGAGCGACCAGCTGTCGCCCGAGCGGCTGCGGCAGAAGGTGGCGGAGGCGTGGAGCACCAGCAGCGAGGCGCTGCAGTCCAAGAAGCGCACCAAGGACCTGACCGTGCCCCGCCAGGTGGCGATGTTCCTCACCCGCGAGCTCTTCGACCTGCCGCTGGTGGAGATCGGCCGGCTCTTCGGCGGCCGCGACCACTCCACGGTGATCCACTCCATCGGCAAGGTGGAGGAGGACATGGCCGCGGACCCGGCGTTCCGCCAGCGCGTGGACCAGATCCGCTCCGCCTTCCACTGAGCGGGAGCACGGTCGGCCGCTTGACAGGGGTGGGCCGCGAGGCGGATTTTGCGCGTCT
>DASYJZ010000502.1:0-2349 GCA_035995965.1 Longimicrobium sp.
CGCGGGCCCGCGCTGGAGCGGCAGCTCGGCTGGTGGCGCGAGCGGCTGGCCGGGGCCCCCGCGCGGCTGGAGCTGCCGACGGACCGCCCGCGCCCGGCCGCGCAGAGCTTCCGTGGCGCGCGCGAGGCGTTCGAGCTCCCCGCCGACCTGCTGGACGGGCTGCGCGCGCTGGGCCGCAGCGAGGGTGCCACGCTGTACATGGTGATGGTCGCCGCCTTCCAGCTCCTGCTGGCGAAGTACGCGGGGACGGACGAGGTGGTGGTCGGCAGCCCCATCGCCGGGCGCACGCGGCGCGAGGTGGAGGCGCTGATCGGCTTCTTCGTGAACACGCTGGCGCTGCGGACGGACCTCTCGGGCGACCCCACCTTCCGCGGGCTGCTGCGACGCGTGCGCGAGGTGACGCTGGGCGCCTACGAGCACCAGGAGGTGCCTTTCGAGCGGCTGGTGGAGGCGCTGCAGCCGGAGCGCTCGCTGGGCCACTCGCCGCTCTTCCAGGTGATGCTGGTGGAGGAGGATGCCGAGCCCGCGGCGGCCGGCCTGGCCGGCGTGGAGCTGCGCCGCCTCGCCGCCGACAGCGGCACGAGCAAGTTCGACCTCACGCTCGCCTTCGGCGCCGGCGCGGACGGGATCGACGGCTCGGTGGAGTACGCGACGGACCTCTTCGAGCGCGCCACCATCGAGCGGATGATCGGACACCTGCGCCGCGTACTGGAGCAGGTGTCGGCGGATGGCGAGCTGCGCCTCTCCGCCGTCGAGCTGACGGGCGAGGCGGAGCGCCGGCAGGTGCTGGAGGCGTGGAACGCAACCGACGCCGTCTACCCGGCCGACGCGACGCTGCACGGGCTCTTCGAGGCGCAGGTGATCGAATCGCCCGACGCCGTCGCCGTCGTCTTCGAGGACGAATCGCTCACCTACGCGGAGCTGAACACGCGGGCCAACCGCCTTGCGCACCGCCTGCGCGGCCTGGGCGTCGGGCCGGAGGTGCGCGTGGGCCTCTGCCTGGAGCGGGGCCTGGAGATGGTGGTGTCGCTGCTGGGCGTGCTGAAGGCGGGCGGCGCCTACGTCCCGCTCGACCCTGGCTACCCGGCCGAGCGGATCGAGACGATGGCGGCGGATTCCGGCATCGCCGTGCTGCTGACGCAGGACCGGCTCGGCGGCGTGCTCCCCGACACCGGCGGCATCCCCATCCTGCGCGTCGACGCGGACTGGGAGGCGATCGCCGCCGGGAGCGCGGAGAACCTCGACAGCGGCGTGACGGCGCGGAACCTGGCGTACGTCATCTACACCTCGGGCAGCACCGGCCGCCCCAAGGGGGTGATGAACGCGCACGGCGGCGTGGTCAACCGGCTCTGCTGGATGCAGGCGGAGTATGGCATCGGCGCGGGCGACGTCGTGCTGCAGAAGACGCCGTTCTCCTTCGACGTGTCGGTCTGGGAGCTCTTCTGGCCGCTGCAGCAGGGTGCCACGCTGGTGATGGCCCGCCCCGGCGGCCACCGCGACCCGCTGTACCTGCAGGAGGAGATCGAGCGGCGCGGCGTGACCACGCTGCACTTCGTCCCCTCGATGCTGCAGCCGTTCGTCGAGACCGCCGATCCGGCGCGGTGCGCCACGCTGACGCGCGTGATCTGCAGCGGCGAGGCGCTCCCGGCCGCGCTGGTGGACCGCTTCCACGCGCGGTTCCCATCCACCGTGACGCTCCACAACCTCTACGGCCCCACCGAGGCGGCCGTGGACGTGAGCTGGTGGGCCTGCGAGCGCGGCACTTCGGCGAACATCGTCCCCATCGGCCGCCCCGTCTGGAACACGCGGCTCTACGTGCTGGACACCGCCCTGCGCCTCGCGCCCGCCGGCGTGCCCGGCGAGCTGTACATCGGCGGGGTGCAGGTGGCGCGGGGCTACCTGGGCCGGCCCGCGCTGACCGCCGAGCGCTTCGTCCCCGATCCGTTCGCGACCGGCGCGGGCGCGCGGCTGTACCGCACCGGCGACCGCGTGCGGCAGCGGGCCGACGGCGCGCTGGAGTACCTGGGCCGCCTGGACTTCCAGGTGAAGATCCGCGGCTTCCGCATCGAGCTGGGGGAGATCGAGAGCGTGCTGCGCCGCCACCCGGACGTGCGCGAGTGCGCCGTGGTGGCACGCGGCGACGCGGGCGAGGCGCGGCTGGTTGCGTACGTCGTGGGCGCGGCGGACGCGGACGAGCTGCGCGCGCACCTGCAGCGGAGCCTGCCGGAGCACATGGTGCCGGCGGCGTTCGTGGCGCTCGACGCGCTCCCGCTCTCGCCGAACGGGAAGCTCGACCGCAGGGCGCTCCCGGCGCCCGACTTCGCCGCCCCGGTCGACACCTACGTCGCG
>DASYJZ010000503.1:0-6889 GCA_035995965.1 Longimicrobium sp.
CGTTGTCGTGTCTCAGCCGCCCGCGGGAGGGGCGGCTGGGCGCGCGCGCTCCTCACGCGAGGGCGACGGGTCGCTGCGAGGCGCCGGCTCGGAGCGCGGACTCTCGCTGCGCGCCGGCGGAGGGCTGGGCGGAGCGCTGCGGACCGGCTCAGCGCGCGGCGACTCGTGGCGCGGCGACTCGTGCCGCGGCTCGGCTGCGCGGGGCTCGCGCGTGGGCGTTTCCACCCGCGGCCGCTCGCGCCGCTCCTCGGTGGTCTCGCGGGGGGTCGCCGCGCGGGGCTCTCCGCCACCCGTGACCTCCGGGCGGTCGGCTACCTCGGGGGTGGGGCGGGGGCGGCGGCCCGGCGCCAAGCTCCCCGTCGCTCCCTGCTCGTCGCCGGTGGCCGGCGCGCCCGCGGCCGGCTCGGGGCGGCGGCGCGTGGGCACGGTCACGCTCGAGCTGTCGGTGCGGCCCGGCGTCGGCGTCGCGACGCGCGGCTGGCGCACCACGATCGGCCGCTGCTGCCGCCGGCAGCCCCACTGCGCCAGCTCGATCGGCAGGAGCTCCACCGTGCCGTCGCCGCAGTACACGCGCTGGTACCCGCCGTTGTCGGCGTAGTAGCCGTAGTCGCTGCGCGGCCACACGGCCAGCACGTCGGTGGTCCAGTCGTTGTCGTTCTGGTTCGGCACCACGGCCTGCACCAGGTCGTCCATCACCCGGCGGTAGTTCATGGTGTTGTACGCGTTCAGCCCCAGCACGCTGCGCATCGCCCCCTCCGACCGCTGGAAGCGCGTGATGCTGCGCAGCGGCTGCCGCGACGCCACCAGGAAGTAGAAGCGCGGCTGGCCGCGCTCGTAGCGCGAGGACGAGCCGGTGAAGTACGAGTCGTAGCGCCGCGCCCCGTGGGTGGGGAGCATGGTGAAGCCCGAGGCGAAGTAGGCCTGCTCGGCGCTGAACGCCGGGTAGTACAGCCCCACCCCCTGCCCGGGGAGGATCTCGAACATCGCCACGTAGGCGGGCCGGTTGAGCCGCACCCCCAGGCCGACGCCGTTCTGGTCGATGCGGGCCGCGAGCGGCACGTCGGCGGCGTCGTACCAGCGGTCGCTGGAGTAGCGGTACGAATCGGGCCCCGAGCCGGAGCCGCGGTACGAGTTGTAGCACGCGGAGAGCGCGAGCACCGGCACGAGGAGGGAGGCCAGGCGTCTCATGACTACCTTTGGGGGCGAACGGTTGGCGCTTGCAGCATCTTGAACGGATGTGGAGCAATCCGCACGCCCCTACACCCAAATCCGCAACTCGTTCCGGCACATCGGCTTACGTCGGAGGGTGGGCGCCGGCGCGCCGCTGTGGCGTTCACTCGCGCGGACGACTCCGTCCAACCCCGTGGACAGCCCGGCGCGTCCGTCGGTTCCCAGGGGAGCCGAGCTACCCTGTCGTCGCCGCGGGTGAGGCGAGACCGCGCCCGGCCAGCGCCAGCGCGATCCACCCGGCGAGGAAGCAGACGCCGCCGAGCGGGGTGATGGCGCCCAGCACGCGAATGCCGGTGAGGGCCAGGGCGTAGAGGGTCCCGGAGAAGAGCACGATCCCCGCCGCGAACAGCCACCCCGCCGCCGACGCCGCGCGCGAGGGAGCCCGCCCCGCGACCGTCGCGGCCCCGAGAAGGGCGAGCGCGTGGTACATCTGGTAGCGCGCCGCCGTCTCGAACACCGCGAGCAGCTCGGGCGCCAGGCGTGCCCGCAGCGCGTGTGCGCCGAACGCGCCCGCCGCGACCGCGACGAAGCCAAACACGCATCCCAGCCACCAGAACGTCCGTGCCATCGTCATCCCCCGTGGTCATCGCTTGCTGATTGCGCGAGAAAGATTGCCGCGGTGCGCCGGGAGACGCCAGCGCGGCCGATTCATCCACGTGAGCCAAACCTGCGGCGCAGAGTGCGTAACAACGGCGATTGCAATCAGATACGGCGTTCTGGCCGAGGGAACGCGTCTTGCGAACATATGGCGCCGCGGGAATGAGGGACTCATCCAGCAAAACGGCACCGGAACGGGACGATGGACGAAACCGCACCGCGACGGACGGGCTTCAGGGCGGAGCACCCGGTGTTCTTCTGGGGCACCGTTTCGTTGATCGCGCTGCTGGTGATCGGCGCCGCGGCCGTGGGCGCGCGCATCCCGCGCTACCACCGCGAGGCGGAGGAGATCGCCTCGCGCATGACCGCGGAGCAGCAGCGCACGCGCGCAGAGCTGACGTCCCATCGGCAGAAGCGGACGCAACTCGCGGTGGCGGTGATGCGGCGCGACCTGCGCATCAAGTCGCTGGAGACGCGCCAGCGGCACCTGGCGATCGTGCTCCGGGACTCGATGCTCGAGCTGCGCCAGGGCCGCGCCACGCTGCGCCGCGCCAAGCTCGTCATCGGGCCGGACTCCATCATCCGCGCACCCGACGGACGGAGCTGGCGCTTCGTGCGCGGCATGGGCGAGCGGCACATCCGCAGCCGGCAGCAGAACGCCACCGTCACCATCCCCGACTGGGTGTACGTGAGCCGGGGCCAGCCGGTACCGCCCGAGGGCGCGCGCCGCGTGGCGGGGGGGATGGGCGCCTACGTCATCACGCTCGACGACGGCACGGAGATCTACAGCCAGCCGCTGGCGGGGCCACTGAAGGACGGCGTGATCCCCGCGGGCTTCATGGCCCAGGCGAAGGACCTGGCGGCGATCTTCGACGCGGTGGACGAGGATACGCCGGTGTACATCTACTGAAAGTGCCGAGTGCTTAAGTGCCAAGTGCTAAGTGCTTGAGTGCCAAGTGCGGAGCGTGAGTGTGACCTAGAAGGGGAGTGAGATAGATGGCGAGGATCAGCAGGACGGGGGTGGAGGACCGGCGGGACTGGACGCCGCCGGGGCGGCTGCGGCGGATCGCGCACGACCACCGGGGGACGGTGGTGGCGCTGCTGCTGGGCGCGCTGGTGGCCGCCGGCCTGTTCGTCGCCACCTCGGCGATGGCGGTGAACGCGCGCTTCGACCGGCGCGTGGCGGAGATGATCTACACCCGCGACCAGCGCTCGCTCAGCTTCGTGCGGCAGCAGGAGGCGCGTCTCACCGAACAGGTGGCGGAGCGCGACCAGCAGCTCGCGAAGAAGGAGGAGGAGCTGGTTCCCGTGGACCGGCCCTACCTGGTGGTGTCGCTGGCTGAACACCGCGTGCTGTACATCCTCAACAACGACACCATCTTCCGCGCGCCCGTGGCCATCGGCTCGGGCGAGACGCTGGTGATCGACGGCGTGACCAGGCGCTTCCAGACCCCGCGCGGAAAGATGGCGATCACCGCCAAGGAGCTCGACCCGGTGTGGGTGCCGCCCAACTGGCACTACGTGCAGATCGCGCGCAAGCGCGGCCTGGGGATCGTGGACATGAGCGACGCCTCGCCCGGCGCGCTGAACGGCCGCTTCCCGCCGGGACGGGTGCCGATCTCCGGGGGCAACGTCATCATCCCGCCGTGGGGGAGCCCGCAGCGGCAGATGCGCGGCACCCTCGGCGTCGCCAAGCTGGAGATGTACGACGGCTACTACTTCCACGGCACCGAGCACGAGAACAGCGTCGGCACCGCGGCCAGCCACGGCTGCCTGCGCATGCTCCGCGACGACATCCTGTGGATGTACCAGAACGTCCCCGTCGGCACCCCGGTCTACATCTACTGAGCCCGGTTGATCTGATAGGAGGTCGAATCCTGAAAAGGATGGATCTCACACGGGGTCAACGGAGTGAACGGTGAACATCAAAACCGTTGACTCCGTTGACCCCGTGTGAGACCAGGCAGTTTTCCCGTGCGCGCCCTCGGCCGAATTCGGGTACGGCCGTTGCCGGGGCTACGGCAGCTCGATCTCCGGCTTCTCGGGATGGCCCCGGTAGAGCACCGCCACCCTGCCGATGGTCTGCACCAGCGCCGAGCCCTCGACGCGCCGCTCCAGCTCCGCGCCGGCCTCGCGCACGTCCTGCGGCGCCGCCTCCTGCACGCGCACCTTGATCAGCTCGCGGGTGTTCAGCGCCTCTTCCACCGAGCGGATGGTGCTGTCCGTCACGCCCTCCTTGCCGACGTAGACCACCGGCTTCAGGTGGTGCGCCAGGCTCTTGAGGTGCGCGCGCTGCCGGGGGGTGATCGCCACGGGTGTCGCTCCGGTTCCGGTCCGTCCGCGTCAGACGCCGCGGGTCGCGCAAGATACGGGAGCCCCGCCCCCCGCGCGACCCGCCGCCCGATCGGCCATCTCATACCGATCCCCACGATCAACTGTGCATTCGTGCACGACCCCCAAGACGTCATCCTGAGTCTCTACCGCACTACGCGCGACCATGAAGGATGAAAGGTGATATCTCCTTATGTTGCAACCATTTAGCCGATTTACTTTCTATTCAGGCCGACCTCGTCTCATCCTTCTATCCGGCAAAGACTTGGCAGGCCGAAGGATCTATAGCCGGCCATCGATACACTCCAGGAACGCACAGCCAATCGCGGAATCCGGTATCAGCCTACCGGGTTCGATGTACGCGGCCGTTCGCGTCCACCACGTACTGCGGCAGGGTGGCCACGTCGTCGAGCAGGGGAACCGCCCCCGGCGCGATGCGGCCCTCGCCCGCGCTCATGGTGAGGAAGAAGGGATCCGCCTTCGACGGGTCGACCACATAGCCGAGGTCCGCGAGCGAGCGCACGGTGAGCTGGCTGAGCGGCATGGCGCCGGAGTTCACGTAGCCGGTCATCAGCTCGCTGGCCAGCAGCGCCTCGCGCCAGTGCGCGTTGATGGTCCCGGCGGGGCCCGTGTTCTCCACCGGGACCTTCCGGCCGCCGGTGTAGGCGTCCCCGCCGATCAGGTCGAACCCGGAGATCCCTCCGCTCCCCGCGAAGTAGGTGTCGGCGGCGGGCCCGCCCACCGGCGAGGGGCTCGCCAGCAGCCCGAACGTCTGCCAGCGGGTGCCGATCCCCAGCACGTGCCCCATCTCGTGCAGGATCACGCCCTGGAGCAGCCCCGCGCCCTCCATCGCCGCCACGTCGGCCGAGTCGAAGCGCATCATCCCCAGCACGGGCAGGCCCCCGGCGGCCCTGAACACGCACGGCGCCGCCGCGCCCAGGATCCCTCCCGGCCCGTCGATCGTCTCCACTCCCGCGAAGATCAGCAGGTCGTCCACCCCCAGCGCGAACGCCGGCGAGGTTCCCCCGCACTGCCCCGCCCCCAGGGCGAAGGTGACGTCGGGAAGGTCGCGGGTGACGATCTCCTGCCAGCGCGCCGCCGCGGCCTCGAACGCCGCGCGCCGCGGGGGCTTGAGCGCGGTGGTGTAGCAGAGCGTGAGGCCGTAGCCGGCGCCGCCGCCGCCCGAGCAGCCGCTGGCGGCGAAGGTGGCGGGCGCGCTCGCCCCCGCCGCCGTCGCCGAGAGCGTGTTCAGCGCCGCGGGCGTGCCGAGCACCCAACTCCCCACCCGCGCCACCCCGTCCGTGTCGGTGACCGTCGACGCGCCGGTGAGCGAGCCGCCGCCCGAGGTGACCGCGAAGGTCACCGGCACCCCCGCCAGCGGACGCCCCTCCAGGTCGCGCACCCACACCGAGGGCGCGACGGGAACGGCGGAGCCCGCCATCGCCGCCTGGCTGCTCCCGCCGTTCACCGCCACGGTGGCTGCCGCCGCGACCTCCACCACGCGCTGCCCGCGGTTGCGCGCACCCAGGGCGCTCAGCACCGAGGTGCCGTGCGCCGCGTACGTCACCGCGACGGTGGCCTGCCCACCCGCGAGCGCCGTGCGCGGGCCCAGCGCCGCCGCGGGACCCGTCGCCTGCGCCAGGCCCACCGTGTCGGCCGCGCCGCCCATCAGGTTGCCGTAGCGGTCCGTCGCCCGGATGGTGATGGGATAGGCCACGTTCAGCGTGGGAAGCTCCGGCGTGCCCGAGCGGAACCCCGCCCGGCAGAAGCTGGGGCTCTCCCCCGGGCGCAGCAGGGAGAGCCGGGTGTACGCCGCGGGAGTGGTGATGTAGTTCTGCGGCATGGCCGCGCTCCCCGCGGTGCGCACGGAGCAGAGCTGGCGCTGCCCGGGGTAGTGCGCCGCGTCGGCGGCGGCTGCCGGGCTTCCCGCCAGCACGGTCACGGTGGTGGCGCCCAGCGTCGCGGCGCGCTCGCGCAGCCGGCGCACCGCCGAGGTGTCCTGCGCTTCTTCCAGGCTCTCGGTGAGCCGGGTCTCGCCGTCCTGCACGGCGAGCACCTGGAAGGAGAGCGCGAACACGTCCTCGGCCGCGGTGGGCTGCAGCGGGAGGCGGAAGGCCAGGGTGAGCACGCCGTCGAACTGGCCCGCCGAGGCCGCGGCGGGAAGGGTCCGCGTGGCGCCGTCGGCGGCGCCGCGCACCACGTAGCCCCAGGGGAAGATCCCGGTCACGTCGCCGGGAAGGGGGATGGCGGCCACCTCGCTCTCCTGGTAGACCTGCAGCACGTCCGGATCGAGCGCCTGCAGGGTCACCAGGTCGCTGCGCATCGCCACCGCGCCGGTGGGCGCCACGAACCCGGCGATCGCCGGGCTCGCGGCCGCACCGTCGAAGCGCCGGAGCGTCGAGAGCGGCGTTCCGGCGATGGTGCCCGCGCGCGACACCATCAGCAGGGTGAGGTTGGCGAGCGCCGCCCCGGTGCCGTTGCGCACGCGGTAGGTGAACGACACGTAGCGCTGGCCCCCGGCCCCGCGCGGCCCTTCGGTGAACGAGCTCGACGCGACCTGCTCGAACCCGATCCCCGCGCCCAGCGGCGCCAGGGCCGCCCGTCCCCCGGCGCCGTCCGCCCGCGCGGGCCGGATCGAGGAGAGGGGCCGGGGGGTGCCGATCCCCGAGACCTCGATCTCGTAGACCCCCAGCGGAGCCGGCGGCCGCGCGGCGGGCGGCGGGAGCAGCAC
>DASYJZ010000504.1:0-2988 GCA_035995965.1 Longimicrobium sp.
ACGCTGCACATGGTGCTGCTCGCCGCGCTCGCCGTCGTCCTCGCCCGCCACGCGCGCGCAGACGAGCTGGTGCTGGGCTCGGCGCCGGCGGGGCGCACGCACCCGGACACGGAGCCGCTGGTCGGCTTCTTCGTGAACACCCTCCCCATCCGCGCCGACCTCTCGGGCGACCCGGACTTCCGCGCCTTCGTGCGGCAGGTGAGGACGAGCACGCTGGAGGCGTACGACCACCAGGACGTGCCCTTCGACCGGCTGGTGGAGGCGCTCGCGCCGGGGCGCAGCCGCAGCCACGCGCCGCTGGTGCAGGTGGCCGTCGCCTTCCAGGAGGCCCCCGCGCGCGGCTTCCGGCTGGGCGAAGCCACGGCCGAGGCGGAGTGGGTGGACCTGGGCACCGCGCAGTTCGACCTCACCTTCCTGCTGGACGAGGACGACGCCGGCGTGGGCGGCGTGCTGGAGTACGCCACCGACCTCTTCGAAGCCGCCACCGCCGCGCGCATCGCCGGCCATCTGCGCGCGCTGCTGGAGGCCGCCGTGGCCGCGCCGGACCGCCCGCTGTCGCGGCTGCCGCTGACCGGCGCCGAGGAGCGCGCGCGGGTGCTGGGCGCCTGGAGCGGGGCGGGGGAGCGCTTCCCGGCCGCGGGCGCGCTGCACCGCCGCTTCGAGGCGCACGCCGCGGCGCGCCCGGAGGCCGTCGCCGCGACCTGCGACGGCGATTCGCTGACCTACGGCGAGCTGAACGCGCGCGCCAACCGGCTGGCGCGGCGCCTGGTCGCGCTCGGCGCCGGCCCGGAGGCGCGCGTGGGGCTGTGCGCCGAACGATCGCTCGACCTGGTCGCCGGCGTCCTCGCCATCCTCAAGGCGGGCGCGGCCTACGTGCCGCTCGACCCCGCGTATCCCGCGGACCGCCTGGCATTCATGGCGGAGGATGCGGGGATCCGCGTGCTCCTGGCCCAGCGCGCGCTGGCGGACCGCGTCCCGGGCGACGGGATCGAGGTGGTCGCGCTGGACGACTTCCTCGACGGGCCCGCGGGCGATCTCGCCGTCGAGGTCGATCCGGCCAACCTCGCGTACGTCATCTACACCTCCGGCTCCACCGGCCGGCCGAAGGGCGTCGGGGTGGCGCACGGCAACGTGCTGCGCCTGTTCGACTGCACCGACACGGGGTTCGGCTTCGGCGCGCAGGACGTGTGGACGCTCTTCCACTCCGCCGCGTTCGACTTCTCGGTGTGGGAGCTCTGGGGGGCGCTGCTCCACGGCGGCCGCCTGGTCGTGGTCCCCTGGGCGGTGTCGCGCGACCCCGGCGCCTTCCGCGAGCTGCTGCGGCGCGAGCGGGTGACGGTGCTCAACCAGACGCCGTCCGCGTTCCGCGCGCTGGCGGCGGCGGACGAGCGCGCGGCCGAGCCGCTGGAGCGCCTGCGCGCGGTGGTCTTCGGCGGCGAGGCGCTGCAGTACGAGTCGCTCCGCGGCTGGCTGGACCGCTACGGCCCGCGCCGCCCGCGGCTGGTGAACATGTACGGGATCACCGAGACCACCGTGCACGTCACCTGGCACACCGTGACGGGCGCCGAGCTGCGCGACGCGCGCGCCGGCAGCGGCGTGGGCACGCCCATCCCCGACCTGCGCGCCTGCGTGCTCGACGCGGCGGGCGAGCCGGCGCCGGTCGGCATCCCCGGCGAGCTCTTCGTCGGCGGGGCCGGGCTGGCGCGCGGCTACCTGGGCCGCCCCGGGCTCACCGCGCAGCGCTTCGTCCCCGACCCGTTCTCGGGCGAGGCGGGTGCGCGGCTCTACCGCTCGGGCGACCTGGCGCGCTGGACGGCCGAGGGGACGCTCGAGTACCTCGGGCGCATCGACCAGCAGGTGAAGGTGCGCGGCTTCCGCATCGAGCTGGGGGAGATCGAGTCGCTGCTGCTGGCGCACCCCCGCGTGGCCGCCGCGGCCGTGGTGGTGCGCGGCCAGGGCGACGACGTGGCGCTGGCGGCGTACCTCGTCCCCGCCGGCGAGGCGCCCGAGCCGGCGGAGCTGCGCGAGGCGCTGAAGCGGCACCTGCCGGAGTACATGGTGCCGTCGGCCTTCGCGTTCATCGACCGCATCCCGCTCACCCCCAACGGCAAGCTGGACCGCGCCGCGCTCCCCGCCCCCGACGCCGCGGCCGACGCGCCCGGCGCCGCCACGCAGGCCGCGCCGCGCACGCCGGTGGAGGAGGTGCTCGCCGGGATCTGGGCCGAGGTGCTGCGCCGCGACCGCGTGGGCGTGCGCGACGACTTCTTCGCGCTGGGCGGGCACTCGCTGCTGGCCACGCGCGTGGTGATGCGGATCGCCGAGGTATTCGGCGTCACCCTCACCGTCGGCGCGCTGTTCGAGGCGCCCACCGTCGCCGAGCTGGCCGCGCGGGTGGAGGCGCTGCGGCGCGCGGGCGTGCCGCAGCTCCCCCCCGTGGTGCCGGTCGACCGTGGGCCGAGCTCGCCGCTGTCCTTCGCGCAGGAGCGGCTCTGGTTCCTGCACCGGCTGCGGCCGGAGAGCGCCTTCTACAACGTCCCCGCCGTCTGGCGCCTCACCGGCACGCTCGACGCGGCGGCGCTGGAGCGCGCGCTGGGCGAGGTCGTCCGCCGCCACGAGGCGCTGCGGACCACGTTCCGGGAGACGGGCGGCGCGCCGGTGCAGGTGGTGTCGCCCTTCGGCGGCTTCGCGCTGCCGGTGGAGGACCTCTCGGCGCTGCGCGAGGACGAGCGCGAGGCGGCCGTGCGGCTGCGCGTGGCCGAGGAGGCGGCGCGCGCGTACGACCTGGCGGCGGGGCCGCTCTTCCGCCCCGCGCTGCTGCGGCTGGGCGCCGAGGAGCACGTGCTGATGCTCTCGCTGCACCACGTGGTGAGCGACGGCTGGAGCACGGGCGTGCTCTTCCGCGAGCTGTCGGCGCTGTACGCGGCGTTCCGCGAGGGGCGCGAGCCGTCCCTGGCGCCGCTCCCCGTGCAGTACGCCGACTACGCCGCG